>NZ_MEES01000034.1:0-30161 GCF_001724535.1 Paracoccus sp. SCN 68-21
GGGGGTTGCGGGGGGCTGGCCCCTCGCACCCCGTCGCGGGACGCAAAAAGCTCAGTCCGCCGGATGCCACCCGCCGCTGCGCGGCTCATCGGGTTCGTCATCCGCGTCGGTGTCTTCGGCGGTGCCGGTAAAGGCCTCAAAGGCGCCCTTCTGCCGCGCGGTCCAGCGCAGGTCCAGGTGCAGCCCGTCCTCGCCCGCCGCCTCGCGCTCGACCACGCCGGCCTCGTGCAGCCAGGCGCGGCTGCGGCCATCGGCAAAATCCAGCACGACGTGACCCTCGACGCGCGGTTCGTCCAGGACGTCGCCCAGCTGGCGGTCGATGGCGGCGATCAGATCGTCCAGCCCCTCGCCCGACAGGGCGCTGACGGCCTGCACGCCCTCGGTGCGGGCATCCGTGCGGCGCAGGGCGGCGCGGGTGTCGTCGCCCAGAGCGTCGATCTTGTTCCAGACCTCGATGGCGGCCACGTCGTCATCCACGCCCAGACTGTCTAGGATCGCGGCCACGTCATGGGCCTGCTCCTCGGTCTCGGGGTGGCTGATGTCACGGACATGCAGGATCAGGTCGGCCTCCAGAACCTCCTCCAGCGTGGCGCGGAAGGCCGCGACCAGCTCGGTCGGTAGGTCACTGATGAAGCCCACGGTATCCGACAGGATGATCCGCCGCCCCGATCCACCCTCGCCCGCATCGGGCAGCTTGATGGCGCGCATGGTCGGGTCCAGGGTCGCGAACAGCATGTCCTTGACGAACACGTCCGCGCCGGTCAACCGGTTGAATAGCGTCGATTTTCCGGCGTTGGTATAGCCCACCAGCGCGACGATCGGATAGGGCACCTTGGCACGCGCGGCGCGGTGCAGGGTGCGGGTCTTGACCACGCGCTCCAGCTGGCGGCGCAGGCGGGTCATCTGTTCGTCGATGGCGCGGCGGTCGGCCTCGATCTGCGTCTCGCCGGGACCACCGACGAAGCCAAGGCCACCGCGCTGACGCTCCAGGTGGGTCCAGGCGCGCACCAGGCGCGTGCGCTGATAGGACAGTGCGGCCAGCTCGACCTGCAGCACGCCCTCTCGGGTGCGGGCGCGGTCGGCGAAAATCTCCAGGATCAGCCCGGTCCGGTCCAGAAGCTTGACGCCCCAGTCCTTCTCCAGGTTGCGCTGTTGAACCGGGGTCACGGGGCCGTCGACCAGAACCAGCTCGACCTCAAGGGCCTCGAGGCGTTCCTTGATCTCGGCCAGCTTGCCCTTGCCGAACAGCTTGCCGGGGTTCGGCTCGCGCAGGTTGGCGACCTCGGAGCCGACCATCTCGATGCCCGGCAGGGCCAGCGCCAGAGACACGGCCTCGGCCAGCGAATGCTCGGGCTGGCGGCGTTGCGTGCGGGCACGGCCCAGATCGGGGTGGATCACATAGGCCCGGGTCGGGCTGGCCGCGGTCTCCGTCAGTTCTGCCAAATCAATCGTCGCCTTCGTACAGGGTGATGGGCTGGCCCGGCATGATCGTGCTGATCGCATGCTTGTAGACCAGTTGCGACTGCCCGTCGCGGCGCAGCAGCACGCAGAAATTGTCGAACCAGGTGATCACGCCCTGCAGCTTGACGCCGTTGATCAGGAAGATCGTGACGGGCACCTTGGCCTTGCGGACATGGTTCAGGAACGCATCCTGCAGGTTCTGCTTGTCGCCAGCCATTTGTTAATCGTCCGTTTTTCACTGTCCCTGTGATGTCAACATCTAAGCCCATGCGGCACCCCATGCAAGCTTGGCGGGATCTGCGAAGGTTGAGTGACAACATTTGGGCCACACCTAGCGGCGCCAGAATTCCGGCGAAAACAGTGCCAGCACCGCCAGCGTCTCGATCCGGCCCAGGACCATGGCGCAGGCCAGCACCGCCTTGGTAAAGTCGGGCAGGCCCGACCACCCCTCCCACGGGGCCGAGGCGATGCCCGCCGTGCCCTCGAACGCGGGGGTCAGCGGGATGGCCCCGGCCAGCGGCCCCGCATTGGTCAGCGCCGCGATGGAGAGGATCGTCGCGGTCTCGAACTCGATCGGATGGATCGAGACCAGCACCACCACCAGCGCGATCGAGATGGCGAACAGCATGAAGAAGATGAAGGCCAGATAGGCCCCCTCGCGGCGCAGGCGCCGGGCGATGCGGCCGCCGCCCGACACGGAATGGGGGTGGATGATGCGCTCCATCTCGCGCTGGCCGTGGCGGGCCAGGGCATAGACGCGCAGCAGCTTGACGCCCCCCGCCGTGGTGGCGATGCCGCCGCCCATCATCGCCAGCCCCGCCAGGATCAGCCCCGGCGCGTCCAGCCCCGACCACACCCGCGCATCGGCCCATTCGACCGAGGTCCAGCCCGTGGTGGTCAGATAGGACAGGGCGCTGAACAGTCCCCCCCACATGGCGGCCAGCGCGCGCCCGATCTCGGTCAGGCCCAGGGGGTCGGGGGGCGTGGCGCGGTCGACCTCGATCGCGCCCAGGAAATGGCGCAGGAACAGCACCGCCGCGACCAGCCCCACCAGCCCCAGGGCCATGCGCAGCTCCGGGTCCTCGACCAGGCGTTCGGTCGCGCGCAGCTCGTTCCCGCCGGGCCAGAAGCGGCGCGACAGGGCCGGGATCAGGAACAGGAACACCAGCATCTCTCCGGGAATGCCCGAGGCCACGCCCGCAGGCCCGATCACCGGAGAGATCCCCGAGGTCGACAGCGTCCCCATCGCCCGGACCAGCGCCACGAAGGACGGATCGCCCAGCATCAGCAGCCCCACCCACAGCGTCAGCGTCAGCCCCGCATAAAGCGGCCCGACCTGCAGCGCGGCGCGCAACAGGCGTCGCGACGGATCGGCCAGCTGCGCGTCAAAGCCGGGGTCCGACAGGTGCAGCACCGGGCGGCGCGGATCGGCCGAACGCGCCAGCTGTTCGTGATGTTCCTTGCGGTTATAGGGGCTGGCCATGATCTCGAACCCGCCCACGCGCAGGGGCGCCAGGATCGCCACCGCCGCGACCAGCACAAAGAACCCGCCCATCCAGCCCACCATCGCCCGCCACAGATGCAGCGGCATCGGCAGCAGGTCCGCCGAATAGAGAGACGCGCCCGTGGTGGTCAGCGAGGACACCATCTCCCACCAGGCGTTGAAGAAACCGGTATCGGGCTGGCTTTCCGCAAAGGGCAGCGCCAGCAGCAGCGGCAGGATGCCATAGACGCCCATCATCATCAGCAGCGTCTCGCGAGAGCGCTGCGGCCGGGGGTTGGCCTGGGTCGCCAGCCCGATCAGCCCGCAGAACACCAGGATCAGCAGCCCCGCGTAGAAAAAGTTGCGCGCGATGAAGGCATGCCCCGTGACCGAGGCATAGGCCGCAGGCCCCATCATCATCAGCGCCACCAGCCCCGCCAGCAGCACCAGAAGCGGAACCCGCTGAAGAAAAGCGATCATGCCGCCCCCGCCCTAGAAGAAGTCGATCGAGACCTGCAGCAGGCGCTCGACCTCGGGGACGTCCTTTGTCAGGGCAAAGATCAGCACGATGTCGCCCTCGTCGATGCGGGTGTCGGCCAGCGGCTTGACCACGCGGTCGCCCTTGCGCACCGCCCCCAGCAGCGCGCCTTCGGGGAAATCGATGTCGCGCAGCGCGCGCCCGGCCATCGGGCTGGTGGACAGGACCTGCGCCTCCATCACCTCGGCCTCGGCATCGCCGATGGAATAGATGTCGCGCACCCGCCCGTGGCGGATATGGCGCAGGATCGTCGACACCGTCGTCGATCGCGGGTTGATATAGGCGTCGATGTCCAGCGCGCCCATCAGCGGCACCAGCGTGGGGTCGTTGATCAGCGCGATGGCCATCTTGGCCCCCGCCTGCTTGGCGCGCACGGAGGCCAGGATGTTCGTCTTGTCGTCGTCGGTGACGGCCAGGACGGCATCGGCCTGGGGGACGGCGGCCTCCTCCAGGATCTCGGCGGACAGGCCGTCGCCGTTCAGCACGATGGTGCGCTCCAGCCGGTCGGCGGCGAATTCGGCGCGCGCGCGGTCGCGTTCGATCAGCTTGGCGCGGATGCGGTCGGGCCGCGCCTCCAGCGCCTGCGCGACGGCCAGGCCCACATTGCCCGCGCCGATGATGGTCACGCGTTCCTGTTTCTGGGGCGGCTTGCCGAAGATGTCCAACGTGCGGGCCACGTCGTCGATATGGCTGAAGACATAGATCTGGTCATGCGCGAACAGCTGATCGCCCGGTTCGGGCGCGAACAGCCGCCCCTTGCGGCGCACCCCCGCCACGATCGCGCGCAGGCTGGAGAACAGCTCGGTCAGTTGGCGCAAAGGCGTGTTCAGCGCCGGGCAGTCCGCCTCCAGGTCGATCCCCAGCAGCTGGATCTTGCCGTCCATGAAGGTCTCGACATCAAAGGTCGAGGGCGCCGACAGGCGTTGCAGCGCGGCCAGCGCGACCTCTCGTTCAGGGCTGATGACGACGTCGATGGGCAGGTGTTCGGTGCGGTAGAGGTCGGAATAGATCGCGTCCAGATAGGCCCCCGACCGCAGGCGCGCGATCTTGCGCGGGATGCGAAAGACCGAATGCGCGACCTGGCAGGTGACCATGTTCACCTCGTCCGAATGGGTCGCGGCGATGATCAGGTCGGCGTCGCGCGCCCCCGCCCGGTCCAGCACGTCCGGGTGGCTGGCAAAGCCGGTGACGCCCTGGACGTCCAGCGCCTCGGTCGCGCGGCGGACCAGGTCGGGGTTGTTGTCGATGACGGTGACGTCATTGCGTTCGCCCGACAGGTGGCGGGCGATCTGCCAGCCGACCTGCCCCGCCCCGCAGATGATGATCTTCATGCGTCACCCTTCTTGTCGCGCGCCCTCTTTGCCTATGCCGGGCGCGCGTCCCGTGCAAGCGCGGGCTATTTGCCCATCACCATCTCATCCTCGCCGCGCATGCCGCCGACCACGCCCAGGGATTTCAGCTTGCGGTGCAGCGCGCTGCGTTCCATGCCCACGAATTGCGCGGTGCGGCTGATATTGCCGCCAAAGCGGTTGATCTGCGCGACCAGGTATTCGCGTTCGAACAGCTCGCGCGCCTCGCGCAGGGCCATCGCCGTGACCGACGGCCCCAGGCTGAGCGTGTCGCTGTTGTCGGGCGTGGCCCCCTGCGGCTCCAGCTCTGCGGGCAGGATCGGACCGTGGGTCTCGGCCAGGATCAGCACGCGTTCGATCACGTTGCGCAGCTGGCGGATGTTGCCGGGCCAGCGCATGGATTGCAGGGCGGCGACCGTCTCCTCGGGCAGATCGCGGGGCGTCAGGCCCTGGTTCTTGTGGAACTGCTCGATGAAATGGCGCGCCAGGGCCGCGATGTCGTCGCGCCGGTCGGCCAGCGACGGCACCGCGATGGGCACCACGTTCAGCCGGTCATACAGCTCCTGGCGAAACCGCCCGGCGGCGATTTCGGCCACCAGATCGCGGTTGGTGGAGGACAGCACGCGCAGATCGACCCGCACCTTGTCTGCGCCGCCCGCGCGCACGAACTGCTGTTCGGTCAGCACGCGCAGGATCTTGGGCTGGGTGCCCATGGGCATGTCGCCCACCTCGTCGAAATAGATGATGCCGCCATGCGCCTGCTCCAGCAGGCCCGGCTCGATCCCGCGTTCGGGGGTCTCTCGGCCGAACAGCACCTCCTCCATCCGCTCGGGCTCGATCGTGGCGCAGGGGACGGTGACGAAGGGCGCGGAGGCGCGGGGGCTGTGGGCGTGGATATAGCGCGCGGCGCTCTCCTTGCCGGTGCCGGGTTCGCCCGCCAGCATCACCCGGCCGTTCGACCGCGCGACCTTGTCCAGCGCATCGCGCAGCCGCTTGAAGGATGCCGACTGGCCCAGCATGTCGGCGGCGCGGTCGCCGCCGCGGCGCAGGGTGCTGTTCTCGCGGCGCAGACGGGCGGTCTCCATCGCACGGTTGATGACCACCATCAGCTGGTCGATGTTGAAGGGCTTTTCGATGAAATCATAGGCCCCCTGCTTGATCGCCGCGACCGCGATCTCGATGTTGCCATGCCCCGAGATGATGATCACCGGCACGTCGGGATTGTTGCGCTTGACCTGCTTCAGGATGTCGATGCCGTCCATGCGGCTGTCCTTCAGCCAGATGTCCAGGATCATCAGCGATGGCTCGCGGTCGTTCAGGGCCGCCACGGCCTCGTCGGAATTGGCGGCCATGCGGGTGTCAAAGCCCTCGTCGCGCAGGATGTCGGCGATCAGTTCGCGGATGTCGCGTTCATCATCGACGATCAGGATGTCGTTCATGGTGTCGCCTCGTCTTTTTCTTGTCTGCTCTTGGTCTTGGGGGCCCGGACGGGGTGGCGTTCGCGGGGCAGCCGGATCTCGGCCATGGCGCCCGGCGGGTCGGGCGCGTCCGTCAGGGACAGGCTGCCGCCATGTTCCTCGACGATCTTCTTGACGATGGGCAGCCCCAGCCCCGTGCCGTGGCTTTTCAGCGTGACATAGGGCTCGAACAGCCGCGAGCGGTCGGCAGGCAGGCCCGGCCCTGTATCGGTGATACGGATGCAGACCGATTCCGGGTCCACCTGCAGCGTCACGGCGATGCGCGCCTGCCATCCTGCGGGCGCTGCGGCGGCCTGTTCATCGACCGCCTCTCCGGCGTTCTTCAACAGGTTGGTCAGTGCCTGCCGCATCATGCCCGCGTCGCAATCCACGATGACCGGATCGTCGGGGATGTCGCGGGTGATGGTCGCATGCAGCGCATCCTGCTGCAGCAGCAGCGCCTCGCGCAGCAGGGCGGCCATGTCGGTTTCCGCCCGGTCGGGTTCGGGCATCCGGGCAAAGCGGCTGAATTCGTCCACGATCCGGCGCAGGTCGTTGGTCTGGCGGATGATCACGTCTGTATATTGCTCCAACGCGGCGCGGTCGCCCTCGGGGGCCAGCGGCCCGAACTTGCGGCGCAGGCGTTCGGCGGACAGCTGGATGGGGGTAAGGGGGTTCTTGATCTCGTGCGCCACGCGGCGGGCGACGTCGCCCCATGCGGCCATGCGCTGCGCACTGACCAGTTCGGTCACGTCGTCGAAGGCCACCACATAGCCCTCTAGCGCGCCGTCGGTGCCGCGGCGCACGGCCATGCGGACCAGCAGGCTTTCCACGCGCCCCTCGCGCATCAGGCGGATCTCGTCCTGGATCGTCTCCGCGACCGAGGCCGACAGGCGCGCAAACAGCGGCGCGAATTCCGGCACCACCTCGGACAGCAGCGCGTCGATGTCACGCTTCGCGTCCAACCCCAGCAGCCGGCTGGCCGAGCGGTTGACGAAGTCGATTTCCCCCGCCGCATCCAGCCCGATGACCCCGGACGTGACCGAGGTCAGCACATTGTCGAACAGCCGCCGCTGGTCGTCCGACAGGCGATAGCTTTCGATCAGTTCCGCGCGCTGCGTCTTGAGCTGGCGGGTCATGCGGTTGAAGGCCTGGCCCAGGGTCTGGATCTCGTCGCCGGTGCGGACCTCGGGGACCTGCACGTCCAGATCGCCGCGCCCCACGCGGTCGGTCGCCTGCGCCAGAAGGCCGATGGGCCGCGACAGGCGCGAGGCGAACCACAGCCCCATCCAGACCGCCGCCGCCACCAAAAGCAGCGCGAACCCCAGATAGACCAGCGAGAACTCCAGCAGGACCTGCGATCGCATCTCCTCCAGCTGCTTGTAGTCGCCCGCCGTGGCGCGGGTGTCATCGACCAGCCCCAGCAGGTCGCCATCCACGTCGCGCGTCACATACAGATAGCGGTCGGCCAAAGGCGGCAGGGCCACCAGCGCGCGGAATTCGTCATTCTCCCAATCCTCGATCAGGGTGATGCCGTCGGCCTGCGCGCGGTCCAACTGATCGCTGGAGGGGGCCTCGTACCAGAACAGATAGCTGCGCTCGCCCCGCGCGCGGATCTCTCCGGCGCCGTTGATGATATAGGCCTCGCGCAGGCCCCGCTGGATCAGGCTCTGGCCTTGGGACAGCAGGCCGCGCAGCTCTCCGTCCTCGATCAGCGGGTTGGTGCGCCCGGCCTGGGTCAGCACGCCCGCCAGCGCGCGGGCATCCTCGGTCAGATCGCTGCGATGTTCGGCGTGATAGGCCTCGGCTGCGGCCTGCGACGTGGTGACGACCTGCTGAACGCGGTCCGAGAACCATCCCTCCAGCCCGATATTGACCAGAAACCCCGCGAACAGCGCGACCAGGACGGTCGGCACCAGCGCCAGCCCCGCAAAGATCGCCACCAGCCGCGCATGGAGACGCGATGCGGGCGCCGTGCTGCGCCGGGCCGAGATCAGCCGCGCCATCCGCGCCACGATGAACCCGATCAGCACGATCAGGAACACCAGATCCGCCAGCAGCACGGCGCGCAGGGTCTGTCCCTGCAGCCCGCGCCCGAAGGGGCCCATCACCGCCAGGGTCGCCACGGCCAGTGCGATGCCGGTCAGCACCACCCCCCAGGTCAGCAGCCCGCGCCATTGGCGGGGCAGCCGGATGCGGGCCAGCCTGTCCCAGCTGAGCCCCGTTGCCAAGCCTGCCATAACCCCCACTTGCCGTCTTTCGCGGCTTTTGCTGTGGGCGCGCGTGTTATCCGCGCTGCCCCCTGTGGCGGTTTTACATCAGTTTGCGGCGCCGTGTCACCTCGATATTCAGCTCGGTCAGTTTCTTGCGCAGTGTATTGCGGTTGATGCCCAGCAGATCGGCGCAGCGCAGCTGATTTCCGCCCGTCGCATCCAGCGCCACCTGCAGCAGCGGGCGCTCGACCTCGCGCAGGATGCGGTCATAGAGGCCCGGCGGCGGCAGTGCGTCACCATGCAGGTCGAAATAGCGCTGCAGATGCGCCTCGACCGAATCCGACAGGCGCGATCCGACCTGCGGCAACGGCACCACGCCCGCCGGTTCGGGCGTGGGTGCCACTGTCGAGACGGGCGCCGGGGCGGCGGCGCGGTGGCCGGTCTGCTGGCTCAGCGCCTCGCGCATCTCGGTGGCGGTGATGGCGGTGCCGCTGGCGGTCAGGGCCAGGCGGCGCATCATGTTCTCCAACTCGCGGACATTGCCCGGAAAGGGATGGGCGCGCAGCATGGCCGCCGCATCATCCGACAGGCTGCGTTCCGGCAGCCCCTGGGCGGCCGCACGGGCCAGCAGATGGGCGGCCAGCGGCAGTATGTCGTCCACGCGCGCGCGCAGCGGCGGCACGCTGACGGTGACCCCCGCCAGCCGGTAATACAGGTCCGACCGCAGCCGCCCCGAGGCCACATCGGCCTGCGGGTCCGACCCGGTCGTGGCCACGATGCGGGGCGCATGGGCGCGGTCGGGGCCCGATTCCATCGCCTCGATCAGCCCGATCAGGCGGGCCTGGGCGCTGGCGTCGAAGCCTGCCGGGTTCTCGATCACCACGGTACCGCCGCGCGCCTTGTCGGCGGCGCGCGCGATGGCGTCCTCTCCGGCATCCGACGAGGTCAGGATCGCCAGCCCCCGGTCGCGCCGGTCCGACAGTTCGTGAAAGCTGCGCGCGATGGTGGTCTTTCCGACCCCCGCCTCACCGGCGATGATCACCGGCAGGTCGGCGTTCAGCACACGCGCGACCATGCGGAACAGCGCCTGCATGCTGGGCGCGTGCCCGATCAGCGGCATGGCGGGGTCGGCGGCCTCACGCGGGGTGGGCAGCGGCTCGGGCACCGGGTCGGATTTGCGCGGACGCCGCGACAGGGCCTGGCCCGCCTTGGACATCAGGTCCGGCAGATCGAAGGGCTTGGGCAGGTATTCGAACGCCTCGGCCTCGGTCGCGCGAATAGCGGTGACGATGGTGTTCTGGGCCGAAATCACGATCACCGGCAGGTCGGGCCGCGCCTCGCGGATGGCGGGGATGCGGTCGATGCCGTTGCCGTCTGGCATCATCACATCGGTGATGACCAGATCGCCGCGCCCCTCCTCGACCCATTTCAGCAGTTGCGCCAGGCTGCCGGTGGCGTGGACCCTGCAGCCCGCGCGGGTCAGCGCCTGCGTCAGCACCGTGCGGATGGTGCGGTCGTCGTCAGCGATCAGAACGGTGCCGTCCATGGGATCAGGTCCTTATGCCTTGGGCAGGGAAATGCGGAACACAGTGCGACCGGGGCGGCTGTCCACCCGGATCAGCGCGCCGTGGTCGGTGATGATCTTGCTGACCAGCGCCAGGCCCAGTCCGGTGCCGTTCTCGCGGCCCGACACAAAGGGCTCGAAGACCTGGTCGGCGATGGCGGGGGGAAAGCCGGGGCCGTTATCCTCGATCTCGATCTGCAGGGGCAGCGGGCGGCCCGTGGGGTCGGTGTCGTCGGGGGGGCGGCGCAGCGTGTGGTCGTAATGGGTGCGCAGGCGGATCGTGCCGCCCGCCTTGCCGGCCAGCGCCTCGGCGGCGTTCTTGACCAGGTTCAGGCAGACCTGCACCAGCTGGTCGGCATCGGCCAGCGCCATCGGCAGCGAGGGGTCGTAATCGGTCGCGATATGCACGTCGCGCGCGAACCCCGCCTTGGCCGAGCGGCGCACCTGTTCCAGCACGTCGTGGATGTTCAGGGGGGCCAGATCCGGCTCGGACGTGTCGCCAAAGCGTTCGACCTGATCCAGCAACGCCACGATGCGGCGCGATTCGGCCACGATCATCTCGGCCATCTCGCGGTCCTCGGGGGTGGCGTTCATGGCCATCAGCTGGGCCGCGCCGCGGATGCCGGCCAGGGGGTTCTTGATCTCATGGGCCAGCATCTCGGACATGCCGATGGCGCTGCGGGCGGCGCTGCGGACGTGGCGGGCCTGATGCGCGTCGTCATCGTCCTGGGGCACGATCAGCAGAGACACTGCGCCTCCCGACAGGCCCGCGGGCCCGGCATGGACTGCGGCGCGGCGCGCCTGATGCCCGCCGGCGCGGTCACCGATCTCAAAGCGGACGCAGGCCTGATACAGCGCCTCGTCGCTGGCGCGGACCCGCGCCATCAGCGGCGCCAGGGTCGGGCGCAGGCGCAGGCGGGTGGACATCTCGTCCCCCTCCAGCATTCGGCCCAGGGTGGAATTGCGCGACAGGTTCAGCCAGATCTCGGCCGCGTCATTCATCGCGGCCACGCGCCCCTCGGCGTCCAGGATCAGCGCGGGCAGCGGCAGCGCCTCCCATCCCGGACCGGGCGCGGCCTCGCGAAAGTTGCGCGGGCGGGGCGTCATGCGGCAACCCCCGCGGCATCGCCAAAGGCGCGCCCGATCAGGGCCAGCGTGGCGGCGGGGGTCTCGGCGCGCATCAGCTGGTCGCGCAGGGCCGCACCGTTCGCGTCGGCATACCAGCCCAGATGCTTGCGCGCGACGCGCAGGCCCAGCTCGGCGCCATAGAAATCCAGGATATCCTCGTAATGCTCGGCCACCAGATCGGCCAGCGCCGCGCCCTGCGGGATCTGCGGGGCGGGCGTGCCCCACAGATCATGCGCAATCTGCGCCAGAACCCAGGGGCGGCCCTGCGCGCCGCGACCGACCATCACCGCATCCGCGCCCGACGCAGCCAGGGCCGCGCGGGCGCTGTCGGCATCGACTACGTCGCCATTCGCGACCAGGGGTGGACGGCCCGGCAGGTCGGCCACCGCGCGGATCGCGGTCCAGTCGGCCTGCCCCTTGTAGAACTGCGCGCGGGTGCGGCCATGCACGGTCAGCATGGCGACCCCCGCATCGCGCGCCCGCGCGGCCAGATCGGCGGCGTTCAGGCAGTCGTCATCCCAGCCCAACCGCATCTTCAGCGTCACCGGGACCGACACCGCACCGACCACCGCATCGACCAGCGTCATCGCATGGTCCAGATCGCGCATCAGCGCCGCACCGGAGAGGCCGCCGGTGACCTTCTTGGCCGGGCAGCCCATGTTGATGTCGATGATGCGGGCACCCATGCCTGCCACGATGCGGGCGGTTTCGGCCATCGGCGCGGCCTCGCGGCCCGCGATCTGCACGCTGACGGGCAGCAGCCCTTCGGTCAGGGCCTTGGCGCGCACGGCCGCGCGGGTCGAGGGGCGGGGCGTCACCATCTCGGTCGAGGCGACCATCTCGGAGACCATCAGCCCCGCGCCAAAGCGGGCGACGGCCCTGCGGAACGGTACATCCGTGATGCCCGCCATGGGTGCAAGGAACACCGGCGGGCCAAGGGGTGTGTCACCAAGCAGGATCGGGTCGGGCAAGCGCATGTTCTGTTCCTTCACCCCGGGGCACATCGCCCGCAAGAACGGCAGGCGGCCCCGGACCTGCCCAAATCGCAGGCGCGTCCCAGTTGCCCACAATTCAAGCATGTTGCAATCACTTTAAGCAACCCACGCCTCAGACCGGCACGCGGGCCGATGTCGCAACCGGGACGCGAAACGGCGCGGAACGTGGTGGCGGCAGGGGGCGGGTCGTGCTTGGATGGGCCAGGAAATGCAAGGGGAGAGTCATGTTTCTGTCGGTCTTCGATCTGTTCAAGCTGGGGGTGGGGCCCTCCTCCTCGCACACGATGGGACCGATGGTCGCCGGCGCGCGGTTCCTGGACGCGCTGCGCCTGCAGCCATTCCGCGCCCACGGGCTGCGCGCCAGCCTGCATGGCAGCCTGGCCTTCACCGGCAAGGGTCATGCCACCGACCGCGCCACGATCCTGGGGCTGGCAGGCTTTACCCCCGCCAGCATGGACAGGGACGCGGCCGAAACCGCCCTGGCCCGCAACCGCGAGACGCGCGTGCTGGAGCCGCAGGGGCTGGCGCCGCTGGTCTTTGACCCCGACCGCGACCTGCGGTTCGATTACGACCACACCCCGCCCGGCCATGCCAACGGCATGACCCTGTCGGCGGTCGATGCCCAGGGCGACGTGATCTTTCACCAGATCTATTATTCGATCGGCGGCGGTTTCGTGATGACCGAGGCGGAGCTGGCCGACAAGGCGGGGGCGGTGCGCACGGATGCGACCTCCAGCGTGCCCTATCCCTTTGCCAGCGCCGCCGAGATGCTGGCGATGGCCCAGAGCTCGGGCAAGTCCATCGCCCGGATGAAGGAGGCCAACGAGCTGTGCTTTCGGTCGCTGCCCGAACTGCATGCCGGGCTGGACCGCATCTGGGGCGCGATGCGCGACTGCATGGACCGGGGGCTGGCGACGGACGGCATCCTGCCCGGCGGTCTGCAGGTGCGCAGGCGGGCCAAGGCCATCCATGAGAAGCTGCTGGCCGAGCGCGGGCTGAACATGACCGCGCCGCATGTGATCAACGACTGGATGTCCACCTATGCGATGGCCGTGAACGAGGAGAATGCCGCGGGCGGTCAGGTCGTGACGGCGCCGACGAACGGCGCGGCGGGGACGGTGCCCGCGGTCATCCGCTACTGGCTGGACCATGTGCCGGGCGCGTCCGAACGCCTGCTGCCCGATTTCCTGCTGACGGCGGCGGCGGTAGGCGGGCTGATCAAGCACAATGCCAGCATTTCAGGGGCGGAATGCGGCTGTCAGGCCGAGGTCGGATCAGCCGCCGCGATGGCCGCCGCGGGTCTGGCCGCCGTTCTGGGCGGCACCCCGCAGCAGGTCGAGAACGCCGCCGAGATCGCGTTGGAGCATCACCTGGGCATGACCTGCGACCCGGTGCGCGGGTTGGTCCAGGTGCCCTGCATCGAACGGAACGGACTGGGCGCGATCAAGGCCGTGGCCGCCGCCAGCCTGGCGCTGCGCGGGGACGGCAGCCATATCGTGCCGCTGGACGCCGCGATTGAGACCATGCGCCAGACCGGCCGCGACATGTCCGACAAATACAAGGAGACGTCGCTTGGCGGGCTGGCCGTGAACGTGCCGAACTGCTGACGCGCGCCCTCAGGGGGACAGGTGGCCGCGCAGGCTGTAATGCAGGCCCTGGGGAAGGAATTCAGCCCGCCCCTGGCCGTCGAAATAGGCCGGGACGATCATGTTCACCAGCCGCGATCCGAACCCCTCGCGGGTGGGCGGGGCGACGGGCTGGCCGCCCTGTTCCTGCCAGTCCAGGGCAAAGGCGTCGCCCTGCACCGACCAGGACAGCTCGACCACGCCATGGGGGCTGGCCAGCGCGCCGTATTTCGCGGCATTCGTCGCCAGCTCGTACAGCGCCAGCGACAAGCCGACCGCCTGCTGGCTGCTCAGCGGCACGGACGGCCCGGACAGGCGGATGCGGTCGCTGCCGACCAGATGCGCGCCGATCGAACGGGCCATGACCTCGGTGATGTCGGCGCTGTCGCCTAGGCCGGTGAACAGGCCCTGCGCCTTGGCCAGCGCCATGATGCGGGCGCCCACGGTATCGCGCGCCTCCTGGATGGTGGCGGCGTTGCGCAGGCTGGAGGACACCACCGTCGAGGTCACCGACAGGATGTTCTTGATGCGGTGCAGCAGCTCCTCCTGCATGATCTGCTGGTTGCGGCGGGCCTGGACCAGCGCGGTCATGTCGACCGTGATGTTCATCAGCCCCGCCACGCTGCCGTCATCGTCATAGAGCGGCGAATAGCTGAAGGTCCAGAACGTCTCCTCGTCAAAGCCGTTGCGCGTCATGATCAGGCGCATTTCCTCGGAATAGGTGCCCCGCCCGGCCAGGGTCTGATCGACCAGCGGGCGCACGTCCTCCCAGACATCGGACCAGATCTGGCGAAAGGGCTGGCCCAGGGCATGACATTCCTTGGCGCCCAGAACGTGCCTGTAGGCGTCGTTGTACAGCATGATCAGATGCGGGCCCCAGAACATGCAGCAGGCGTGGCGCTGGCCCACCATGATCCGCACCGCCGCCAACAGCGCGCCCGACCAGCCCGCCATCGGCCCCAGCGGGGTGGCAGACCAGTCGAAATCACCGATCCGGCGTGCCATCGGCCCATCATCCCAAGAGAACCGCGCGCCCGCGCGCGTGTCAGGACGATCGGGATCACGGGCAGGAGCCGCAGAGGTCATCAGGTCATTGCCGCCGATCAGAGGAAGGTATCTCCGGATCATCACCGGATTTCCGCCGTTCTTCAATGACCAAGCCGTCAAACAACCCCCTGCAGGACGTGCAATAATCATTTATCAACGAATCTTCCCGCCCTGCCCCCATCCGCAGCGGTTCCGTCCCCCTGCCAGCGCGCCATGAGACGCAGGCAAGGGCCTGCCGGAGTGGGGGCGTGACGCTTGCCCCCTGTGGCTGCGGTTGCTAACGCTGGACGGACAGTGATCCAGACCGAACCAGAAGGCCAAAGCCCCATGTTCCCGCGCCCCCCCTTCCCTCGGCTTGCCATGCTTGCCCTGATGACCCTGCCCCTGGCCGCCTGCGACAGCGAGGCGATGACCGACCTGCGCCGCAATGTCGGGCTGGAGCAGGCCCCCGCCGAACCCGAGGAGCCCGCAGGCCCGCGTCCGCCCGCCGTCTCTCCGCTGGAGCAGCCGATCGAGACCGGCGCGGGCGCCCGCGCCATCGCCACCGCCGAGCCGCTGACCTATCGCGCCACCGCCTTTGTCGCGCGCGGCAACGAGCCCGACTGGAACGTCCAGATCAGCGGCACCACCGCCGTCTATCGCACGCCCGACACGCCGAACGGCCGCCAGATCGCGGTCAGCCGCATCGTTTTTGACCGGGGCGTCGAATATATCGGCGTGCTGGGTGGGCAGCCCTTCGTGGTCAACCTGCGCGCCGCCGAGTGCCAGGACAGCATGTCGGGCGACCGCTCTGCGCTGACCGCGCGGCTGACCGTCAGCGGCCAGACCCGCACCGGCTGCGCCGCCCCCGGCCAGACCCCCACGGCAGAGACCGCCGCCGAAGCCGCCCCGGCGGCGGGCTGACCGCCCGCCCGGCGCGCGGGTCACGCATTCGTGTGTCGATGCGCGCGCCAAAGCCTGCCAATCCGCCTGCATACGCAGTCCCCGACCCCGTCCTTGCCGCCGAAAGGAAGCCGCCGATGCGCCGCTCGCGTCTGACCCGCCAGCTGATGGCCACCACCCTGCCCCTGGCCCTGATCGCGGGCGCGGGCATCGCCGTCGCGGACCCGATGCTGGGCCGCACCATGTCCTCCTATGGCCTGCCCGGCGGCATCGACACGCCCACCGCCGAAACCCTGCCCGACGGCAGCCTGGGGGCGACCGTCTCGCTGTCGGATTACGCGCGGCGCGGCAACATCTTCTTTCAGGCGCTGCCGGGGCTGACCACGGTGCTGCGTTATGGCCGCGTCGACGGCATCGAGGACTTCCGCCGGGAGGGGTTCATCTCGGACCGCTCGCTGGATCTGCGCTATCAGATCGTGGACGAGGATGGCTGGCGGCCCGCCGTGGCCGTGGGTCTGCAGGATTTCCTGGGAACGGGCGTCTATTCCGGCGAATACATCGTGGCCACGCGCAACGTGACGCCCACCGTCCGCGCGTCCGTCGGCCTGGGCTGGGGCACGCTGGCGGGCAGGCCGCGGGTGATCGACGTGACCGATCAGGGCGGCACGCCCAATGTGGACCAGTGGTTCAGCGGCGGGGCCAAGCCCTTTGCCTCGGTCAGCTGGCAGGTCAATGACCGGCTGAACCTGACGGCGGAATATTCCAACGACATCTATGTGGCGCGCTACAGCGACGGGAACGAATACCAGCAGGGGGACGAGCCCTCCAGCAAGCTGAACCTGGGCGCCAGCTATCGCATCGGCCGCAACTACGAGGCCGGGATCTATACCATCGGCGGCAAGACCATCGGCGCGCAGTTCACCATCGCGCTGAACCCGCGCGATGCGGCCTTCCCCTCGGGGCTGGAAAGGGCCCCGGCCCCGGTGCGCCCGCGCGTGTCCCCGACGCAGGACCCCGAGGGCTGGTCGGGCAGCTGGTCGCAGGACCCGACCGCCCAGCCCGCCATCCAGAAGGCCCTGGGCGACGCGATGGCCAAGGAGGGCCAGCGCCTGGAGAGCATGGCCCTGACCGCGACCCGGGCCGAGGTCCGCCTGCGCAACCAGCGCTATATCAACCAGGCCGAGGCGGTGGGCCGCACCGCACGCCTGATGACCCGCGCCCTGCCCCCCTCGGTCGAGACATTCGTGATCACCTCGACCACGGACGGGATGGCCACGTCCTCGGTGACGATGCGGCGCAGCGACGTGGAGCGGCTGGAGAATACCGAGGCCGGCCAGATCGCCGCCGCCTCGACCCTGTCGGACGCGGCGCAGACGGCGGGTCTGGTGCCGACGCCGGACCTCTATCCGCGGTTCCGCTGGTCGGTCCGGCCCTATCTGGACATCGGCATCTTCAGCGCCGAGGACGGCCTGACCCACGAGGTCGGCGCCGAGGCCCGCGCCAGCTATGAGATCGTGCCCGGCCTGATCGCCACCGGCGCCCTGCGCCAGCGCGCCTTCGGCGATATCGGCCAGCGCGGCCCAGGCATTCCTGACACCGCGGCCAATTGCGAAGAGTTCGGACGGTGCGGCAGGGGCGAGTATTTCAGCCCCGAGGAATACGAGGCCCGCCCCGGGCTGGAAACCACCCCCGAGGGCGTGCCGCGCGTGCGCTCCGACACGCGCATGTATACCGGCAATTCCAGCCCGGTGATCCCCGAGGCGACGCTGGCCTGGTATGCCAAGCCGTCCGAGGCGGTCTATACCCGCGTGACCGTGGGCCTGCTGGAGCGCGCCTATGGCGGCGTCTCGGCCGAGGCGCTGTGGAAGCCCGCGACCTCTCCTCTGGGCTTCGGGGCCGAGATCAACCGCGTGCGCAAGCGCGATTTCGACCAGCTGTTCGATTTCCGCGACTATGAGGTCACCACGGGCCACGTCTCGGCCTATTACGAATTCCAGCAGGGCTTCACCGCGCAGCTAGACGTGGGCCAGTATCTGGCGGGCGATGTGGGCGCGACGGTGACGCTGGCACGCGAATTCGCCAATGGCTGGCGCGTGGGCGCCTATGCGACCAAGACCGACCTGTCGGCCGAGGAGTTCGGCGAGGGCAGCTTTGACAAGGGCGTCACGCTGTCCATCCCGCTTGGCTGGGCCACGGGCCAGGCGTCGCGGGACCGCGTCTCGACCAACATCCGGTCGCTGTCGCGCGATGGCGGGTCGCGGGTCAACGTGAACGGGCGGCTGTACGACCGCGTGCGCGACAGCCACACCGTCGATCTTTACGAAGGCTGGGGGAGGTTCTGGCGATGAGCGGGGCTAAACGGATGCGCAAAGTCACGATCACGCTGGCGGGGGTCGCGATGGCCGCCCTGGCCGGGTGCAGCAACAGCGGCCCGGACGAGGCCGGCGGCGGCCCCCTGGCGGTCCTGGCGCAGACCGCGACCCAGGCCGTGACCCAGGCCGGGGGCGCGCGCCGCGCCGAGGGTCCCGCCACGCCGCCCCCCAGCCCCGAGCAGGCCGCGGCCGAGGCGCTGCGCGTCAATCCGGGCCCGCTGATCCAGGCCGGGTTCGAGGGGCTGGGCCGCAACCAGATCATGGCCATGACCGGCCAGAACGGCGCGATGCGCACCTACATGACCCCCGCCGAGGAGGCGCTGATCCTGCGCGACGGCATGCTGGTCGGCACCCGCGGGCTGGGGCGCGATCTGTCGGTGGCCGAACCCGGAACCGACCGGCTGATCCGCGCGGGCCAGTCGGGCAGCGGCACCCGCATCATGCGCTATCTGTCCGGCGACGGGCTGGAGCGGCCGCTGCAATTCGCCTGCACCACCGCACCCGGCCCCAATCCCGGCATCATCGTGGAAAGCTGCGAAGGCCACGGCACGACGTTCCAGAACAACTATCTGGTCCAGGGCGGGCAGATCCCGGTGTCGCGGCAATGGATCGGGCCTGGCCTGGGCTATGTGACCATCCAGACGCTGCGCCCCTGACCCCACCGCCAATCGTGAAAAAACCGGCCCTGTTCAGGGGCCGGTTTTTTCATGGCCATAGGTGCACAGGGACCCGGGCAAAGGAAAAGGGGCTGACCAGAGGTCAGCCCCTTGTGGCACGGATCGTCGGAACGATCCGGACCGATATCAGCTGTCGTCGTCGTCCGAAGCGACTGCGGCGATGACGCCAAGCAGCAGCAGGGCGGGGACGACCAGGCCGGCGTTGGTCGAAGCAGCGCGCTCCTCAACGATGACGGGCTCGACTTCGACGACGGGGGCGACATAGCCACCGGCCAGAGCCGAGGTTGCGGTCAGGCCGAGAGCGGCCGCGAAAGTAGCGAATTTGGTCATGATCATGCTCCGTTTCGATTGACGGCTGCCATTTCTGGCAACATCGTGGCGACAGTTACACAAACCCGAACAGTTGAAAAGCAGCATTGAATTGATTCCACCGTGGGCCTGCGGGCACTGTTGCATATTGGCCAACACCTATTTCGGCGCTTCGTTCCATGGGGTGCAAACCCCCGGAAAAACTGTGACAATTCGGCACTAGCCCCGGCGAAGTGCTTGGGAGAGGACGAAAAACATCGCCGCTGCGGTCACGATCGAGGGACCGGCGGGCGTGTCGAGTCGCAGGCTGGACCACAACCCCAGGATGACGGATGCGGCGGCAATCAGGGCGGCACCGGCGGCCATCCGCTCGGGGGTGCGCGCCCATCCGCGGGCCGCCGCCGCAGGCACGATCAGCATGGCCGAGATCAGCAGCGACCCCACCACTCGAATCGCCAGCGCCACCACCACGGCCAGGGCCAGCGACAGGACCAGACGCTCGACCCGCGGATCGATGCCCGCGGCCATGGCCAGCTCCTCGTTCAGGCTGCTGGTCACCAGCCGCTGCCAGCGCAGGATCAGCACCCCCAGCACCAGCGCAGCCCCCGTCCAGATCAGCACCAGATCAGACCGCCCCACCGCCAGGATGTCGCCGAACAGATAGCCGCCCAGGTCGGACCGGGCCTGCGGCACGAAGCTGATCGCAACCAGGCCCAGGGCCAGCGCCGAATGCGACAGCACCCCCAGCATCGTGTCCATCGCCTGCCCCCGCGCCACCAGCGCCGAGACCAGACACGCCATCGACACCGCGACCGCCAGCGTCCCCGCATAGATCGAGATGTCGAAGGCCAGCGCGAAGGCCACCCCCAGGATCGCCGCATGCGCGGTCGAATCGCCGAAATAGGCCATGCGCCGCCACACCACGAAGCTGCCCAGAGGCCCCGCGACCAGCGCCAGTCCCAGTCCCGCCAGCACGGCGCGCGTGAAGAAATCGTCCAACATCCGTCCGGTCCGTCAGCGCCGCGGCGCGGTGTGGTCATGCCCGCAACCCGGGCGATGCACATGCGCCCCCGCGGGCATCAGGTCGTGGTCATGGTCGTGGCGGTGGCGATAAAGGGCCAGCGTGCCCTGCGCCTCGGCCCCGAACAAGGCGCGGTATTCGGGGGCAGTGCTGACATGCTGGGGCGTGCCCTCGCAGCAGACATGCCCGTTCAGGCAGACGACCCGGTCTGAGGACCGCATCACCACCAGCAGGTCGTGACTGACCATCAGAACGGCGGCGCCGGTCTGGCGGCGGACCTCCTCGATCAGCTGATAAAAGGCCACGATGCCGGGCTGGTCCAGCCCCTGCGTCGGTTCGTCCAGGACCAGCAGATGCGGGTCCGACAGCAGCGCGCGGGCCAGCAGCACCCGCTGGAACTGGCCGCCCGACAGCTGCGTCAGTTGCCGCGCGCCCAGTCCCGCGACGCCGGTGCGCGCCAGCGCGGCCTCGGCCTGAGCGTCGGTCACGCGCGTGGGCAGCGACAGAAAGCGGCGCACCGTCATGGGGATCGCCGTGTCCAGCTGCACCCACTGCGGGACATAGCCGATGCGCAGCCCGCGCCTGCGCACCACCCGCCCCGAGGCCAGCGGCATGTGCCCCAGCAGCGCCCGGATCAGCGACGATTTGCCAGACCCGTTCGGGCCGACGACGGTCACGATCTCTCCGGGCTGGATGCGGAAATCGACCTGCGCCAGGACCGGCTCGGACGTGCCGGGCCGATGCACGGTCAGGGCGGAGGATTCGATCAGGGCGCTCATGCGCCACCTTCGGCCGCGCAGGTGGCGCAGAGGCCAAGCGCCTCGATGGTGGCCCGCTCGACCCGGAACCCGCCCTTGGCCGCCACGGCGGTCAGCGCGTCGCGGATTGGGGCGGCGGCGGCCTCTGCCACCTTGTCGCAGCTGCGGCAGATCAGGAAGGCCGGGTGGTGGTCATGGCCCGGATGCAGGCAGGCCGCAAAGGCGTTCAGCCGCTGCAGCCGATGCGCAAGGCCATGGGTGACCAGAAACTCCAGCGCGCGATAGGCGACGGGGGGCTGGCGCCCGAACCCCTCGGCGGCCAGCCGGTCCAGCACCTCATAGGCGCCCATCGCGCGGTGGCTTTCCAGCAGGATCTCCAGCGTGCGGCGGCGCACCGGGGTCAGGCGCGCGCCCTGTTCGGTCAGGCGGGCCGCAGCCTCGTCCAGCGCGCGATGGGCGCATTGCTGATGATCGTGCGGCGCAAAGGTCGCGGCGATGGCGTGGTCACTGTCGGGCACGATGGTCCTTCACGCGCGATGGCGTTACTTTATTACATTCAGGTTGACTTGTTATGCTGTAACACACAGAACCCGGCCATCGCAACAAAGCCCCATTCCCGAAAAGGAGATCCCGATGCGCATCCCGGCATCCGCAGCCGCCGTCCTGGCCCTGACCACCGCCCCCGTCCTGGCCGCCCCCCAGGTGGTCACCGACCTGGTGCCCACCGGCGCCCTGGTCCAGGAGGTCATGGGCGATCTGGGAGAGGTCCGCGTCCTGCTGCCCCAAGGCGCCAGCGCGCATCACTATCAGATGCGCCCGTCGGATGCGCAGGCGCTGCAGTCGGCGGACCTGGTCGTCTGGATGGGCCCCACGCTGACCCCCTGGCTGGCGCGCGCCTCCGACACCCTCGGCGGCAGCGAACAGCTGCGCCTGCTGGAGGTCGACGGCATCACCCTGCGCGGCTATGCCGACGCTGCGGCGGATGACCATGAGGGTCACGGTCACGATGATGGGCACGGCCATGACGATCACGACCATGCGCACGACCATGCGCACGATCATGACCATGACCATGACCACGGCGACCATGATCACGGGGATCACGACCATGCCCATACCGGCACCGACCCGCATGCCTGGCTGAGCCCCGCCAATGCCGGCCCTTGGCTGGAGGCGATTGCCGCCACCCTGTCCGAACAGGACCCCGACAACGCAGCCACCTATCGCGCCAATGCCGATGCCGCCGCCGCGCGGATCGCCGCGCTGGACACGGAACTGCGCGATCGCCTGGCGCCCCATGCCGATGACCGGTTCGTGGTCTTTCACGATGCCTATGGCTATTTCACCGCGCATTTCGGCCTGCAGCCGGCCATGGCGGTGTCGCTTGGCGACGCCTCGACGCCGTCTGCCGCGCGCATCGATCAGATCCGTACCCAGATCACCCAGACCGACGCGCGCTGCGCCTTTCCCGAATATGCTCATGACGATTCGCTGATCGCCACCGTGATCGAGGGCACGGAGACCCGCCTTGGCGGCGAGCTGAGCCCCGAGGGCGGCATGCTGGCCCCCGGCGCGGGGCAGTACGACGCGCTGCTGACCGGGCTGACCGACACGATCGTCGCGTGCCTGTCGGCGGAATGAGCCCCGGCGTGGCGCCCGAAACAGGGCGCCATGCCGTGCCGAAAGGCGGAAAATGACTGGCGGGTTCGAATCCTGACTAATTTACTTTGACAAACCCGAACGAATTTGTCAGCTTTGGGCATCAACAGTGCCACCCCATGAGGTTGACCATGACCGCCACGCGCCCCGCCGATTTCACCCGTCCCGGCACCTCGATTCTTGCCCGGATGCCCCAGCATGATGCCACCCAGCTGACCCAGGGCGGCAATCAGGCCCTGATCGTGCTGGACGAACAGGTCTATCAGCTGCGCATCACCCGCGCGGGCAAGCTGATCCTGACGAAATAACCGACCGCCTGCGGCACCATGCCAAAAGGGCCGCCCCTTGCGGGGCGGCCCTTTCCTGATTGCGCAACGCTCAGCCGCGCGGCTTGCCGGTCGGACGGCCGCCTGCGGGCTTGGGCTTGCCCTTGAAGCCGCCCGCGCCGGACGGCTTGCGGTCGCCATCTGCGCGCGGCTTGCCAAAGGGTTTGCGATCGCCATCGGGGCGCGGGCCGCCGAACGGCTTCTTCGCACCGCTTGCGTCACCGCGCGGGCCGCCGAACGGTTTGCGACCCTCGGCACCCTCGCCACGCGGCGCGCCGTAAGGCTTGCGGTCCCCGTCGGCGCGCGGCTTGCCATAGGGCTTACGGTCGCCCTCGGGGCGCGGGCCGCCGAATGGCTTTCTCGTGCCGTCAGCGTCGCCACGCGGTGCGCCGAACGGTTTGCGACCCTCGGCACCTTCGCCACGAGGAGCGCCATAGGGCTTGCGGTCCCCGTCGGCGCGCGGCTTGCCATAGGGCTTACGGTCGCCCTCGGGGCGCGGGCCGCCGAATGGTTTACGACCCTCGGCACCCTCGCCACGCGGCGCGCCATAGGGCTTGCGATCCCCGTCTGCGCGCGGCTTGCCATAGGGCTTGCGGTCGCCTTCGGGGCGGGCGCCACCAAACGGCTTTCTCGGGCCGTCAGCGTCGCCGCGCGAGCCGCCAAAGGGCTTGCGAGCCTCGCCCGGCTTGCCGGCAAAGCGGGCGGGGCGGGCATCGTCGCCACCAGGCTTGCGGCCCGGACCCTCGCCGGGGCCGGATTTCTTCCAGCGCGGCTTGTCGCCCGCCGGACGCGGCCGGTCGCCTAAGCCCGCGCCCTCCTCGGTCCGGGCGCCAAAGCGCGGACGGTCCCCGGCAGGCTTGGCGCCCCAGCTGCGGGCGGGGCGGTCGTCCTGGCCGTCGCGCGGACGGTCACCAAAGCCGCGCCCGGCAGGCTTGCCCGCAAAGCCCGGCTTGGCGCCGAACCGGCGCGGGCCGGCATCGGCCCCCTCGACGCGGGCGGCGCGTTCGCCAGCGGCACCACGGGGGCGCATCTCGCGCGGCTTGTCCTCGACCTCTCCGGTCAACAGACCGCCCAGCTGGTCGCGCAGGACCTTGCGCTTGACCTCGGTCACCTGGTTCTTGTCCATGCCGGTCAGCTTGAAGGGACCATAGCCGATGCGGATCAGGCGGTTCACCTGCAACCCGACATGGGCCATCGCGCGGCGGATCTCGCGGTTCTTGCCCTCGCGGATGCCGACGCTGATCCAGGCATTCGCGCCCTGCTGGCTGTCCAGCTTGATCTCCATGGGAGAGAAATCCTCGCCCTCGATGGTGACGCCGCGGCGCAGCGGGTCAAAGGTCATGTCCGACGGCGTGCCGTTCACCCGCACGCGATACCGGCGCAGCCAGCCCGTCGCGGGCAGCTCCAGCCGCCGCTTCAGCTCACCGTCATTGGTCAGCAGCAGCAGCCCTTCGGAGTTCAGGTCAAGGCGGCCGATGGTCATCACGCGCGGCATGTCGCGCGGCAGGGCGTCGAACACCGTCTGGCGGCCCAGCTCGTCGTTTTCCGACGTGATCAGACCCAGGGGCTTGTAGTACAGCCACAGCCGTGTCTCCTGCGGCTCGTCCAGCTTCTTGCCGTCGACGGTGATGCGGTCCCCCGGCGCCACGTCCAGCGCGGGGCTGTCGATCTTGGTGCCGTTCACGCTGACGCGGCCCTCGATGATCATCCGCTCGGCCTCGCGGCGGCTGGCGACACCGGCGCGCGCCATCACCTTGGCGATGCGGTCGGCCTCGGTGCGGGGCGCGGTCTGGGGGGCTTTGCGGTCGGGGATCTGGTCGTCGGTCATGCGCATCTCCTTCGCATCTCTGCGGGGCAAAGAGGGGTGCATACGCCCAAGCGGGCCTTGTGGAAAGCGTTTCTTTCCCCCGCTTGCGCCAAGCCGCGCGGATTGCGACAAGCGGGCCATGACGCGCTTCATCAGCCACATGCCCCTGGCGCTGGACCAAGCCCGCGCCGCCGCCCTGCGCGGCGAGGTGCCGGTCGGCGCGGTCATCACCGACCCCCAGGGCCGCGTCGTGGCCGCCGAGGGCAACCGCACCCGCGAACGCGCCGACCCCACCGCCCATGCCGAGATCCTGGCCATCCGCGCCGCCTGCGCGGCGATGGGGTCCGAACGCCTGCCCGGCCACGACCTGTGGGTCACGCTGGAGCCCTGCCCGATGTGCGCGGCGGCCATCTCGGCTGCGCGAATCGCGCGGCTGTATTACGGCGCGGCCGACCCGCGCATGGGGGGCGTCGCGCATGGCGCGCAGGTGTTCCGCCACGCCCAGTGCCATCACCGCCCCGAGGTCTATGACGGCCTGTCGGCCCCGCATTCGCGCGCCCTGCTGCAGGCGTTCTTTGCCGCGCGCCGATGATGCGACAGTGCTTGAACCTCCCGGCGGACCGGCCTATATCCAGACGCAGCGCGGGTGTTGTGTAATGGTAAGACCCTAGCCTTCCAAGCTAGAGACACGGGTTCGATTCCCGTCACCCGCTCCAACCTCCCTCCCGTGACACACTAAAATTGCCGCGAATTCATTGCGGACGGAACCTCATGAGCCCATGCCCGTTCCGCTGTCTCACAGACAGGAGAACACCATGCTCAAATTCTTCGGCAGCGTCGTCGGAATCATCTTCATCATCGGCCTGCTGGTCGTCATCGGCATCCTGTCGCTGATCTTCTGATCCCTGGGGCGCGCGACCTGGGCGGGGGCGACGGGGGGCTGCGGCCCCCCGACGCGTCCGGGCACCTCAGGCGCGCAGGGTGCCGCCGGTGGCCTTGGTCACCTTGTCGACGATCTTGCGGCTGACCTCGGCAATATCGGCATCGGTCAGTGTCTTGCCCTGCGGCTGCAGGCGCACGCTGATGGCCAGCGACTTGGCGCCGCCCTCCAGACCCTCGAACTGGTCAAAGACCGACACAGACGCGATCAGCGCCTTATCGGCACCGGCTGCGGCGTTGACCAGCGTCAGCGCCTCGACCCCCGCATCCACCACAAAGGCGAAATCGCGGTCCACGGCCTGCAGCTCGGACAGCTCCAGCGCAGGGCGCGTGGGCGTCTTGGCCTTGGGGAAGGGCACGGCGGCCAGCTGGATGGTGAACCCCACGGCCGGGCCCTTGACGTCCATCTGGCGCAGAACGCGCGGATGGATCTCCCCAAACGTCGCCAGCACGGTGGGGCCAAGCGCGATGTTGCCCGCACGGCCCGGATGCCACCAGCCGTCCAGCTTGCGGTTGATCTGCGCGCGGGCGGGGGCACCGATGGCCTGCAGGATCGCCTCGGCATCGGCCTTGGCGTCATAGAGGTCCACCTTGCGGCGGCTGCCGAACGGATCGCGTGGCGCGGTCTGGCCGACCAGCAGCCCGCTGATGCGGACCGCCTGTTCGCCCGGCTCTCCGCCCGCAAAGACCGGGCCCATTTCGAACAACGCCAGATCGGCGAAACCACGTGCCTGGTTGCGCGCCGCCGCCTGCAGCAGGCCGGGCAGCAGGTCGGGGCGCAGATGCGACATCTCGCTGCTGATCGGGTTCTCGACGCGCACCGCGTCCGAACCGCCGCCGAACAGCGCCGCCGAGGGCTGGTCGATGAAGCTGTAGGTGACGCATTCGTTATAGCCCAAGGACGCCGCCATGCGCCGCGCGGTCTTTTCGCGGACCTGCAGGGGCGTCAGAACCGGCTGCGGCACGCCCGCCTGCGCGCGCGGCAGGGGCTTGCCCTGCAGGCGGGTNGTCAGGCTGGCGATGCGGGCGATCTCCTCGACCAAGTCGGCCTCGCCCAGCACGTCGGGGCGCCAGGACGGGACATGGGCCATATCGCCCTCCAGCCGGAAGCCCAGGGCCTCCAGCGTGGCGCGCTGATCGGCCTCCGGGATGTCCATGCCGACCAGGCGGCTGGTCCGCTGCGGGTCCAGGCGATAGGCGCGGGCCGTATCGGGCAGCGTGCCTGCGGTCACCACCTCGGACGCCTCGCCGCCGCAGAGGTCGATCACCATGCGCGTGGCCAGCTCCAGCCCCGGCAGGGTGAAGGCCGGGTCGAGGCCGCGTTCGAAACGATAGCGCGCATCGCTGTTGATCTTCAGCGCGCGGCCCGTGGCGGCGGTGGTGATCGGGTCGAAATAGGCGGCCTCGATGAAGACGTCACGCGTCTCCTCGGACGCGCCCGAGGCAGCACCGCCCATGATGCCCGCGATGCTTTCCGGGCCGTGATCGTCGCAGATCACCACCGCGCCTGCGGGCAGGGCATAGGTCTTGTCGTCCAGCGCCACCAGTTCCTCGCTTGCGCGCGCGGCGCGCAGTGTCAGGTCGCCACTGACCTTGGCCGCGTCGAAGACATGCAGCGGGCGGTTCAGGTCGAAGGTGAAGAAATTGGTGATGTCCACCAGCGCGTTGATCGGGCGCAGACCGATGGCGCGCAGGCGCTTTTGCAGCCAGGCGGGCGACGGGCCGTTCGTCACGCCCCGCACCACGCGGCCCGCAAAAAACGGCGCCTTGTCGGCCACCGCGCCGTCGATGGTCACGCCCACCGGGCAGGGGAAAGCCCCCGGCACGGGGTCCACCGCCACGGGTTTCAGCGTGCCCAGACCGCGCGCGGCCAGATCGCGGGCGATGCCGTGGACGCCCAGGGCGTCGGGGCGGTTCGGGGTGATCTTGATGTGGATCATCGGGTCGATCTTCTCGGGCGCGCTCTGCGCCAGCCAATCGACAAAGCGCTGGCCGACCTCACCGGAAGGCAGCTCGATGATGCCGTCATGCTCCTCGGACAGCTCCAGCTCGCGTTCGCTGGCCATCATCCCGTGGCTTTCGACGCCGCGGATCTTGCCCACGCCCAGGGTCGTGTCGATGCCGGGAACGTAGTCGCCCGGCTTGGCCAGCACCACCGTGATGCCTGCGCGTGCGTTGGGCGCGCCGCAGACGATCTGCTTTTCGCCCTCATCCGTCATCACCCGGCAGACGCGCAGGCGGTCGGCGTCGGGATGCTGTTCGGCATGCTCGATCCGCGCCAGGGTAAAGGTGCCCAGCCTGGCCGCGGGGTCGGCGATTTCCTCGACCTCCAAGCCCAGGTCGGTCAGCGCCTCGGCGATCTGATCGAGGGTGGCGGTGGTATCCAGATGCTCCTTGAGCCAGGAGAGGGTGAACTTCATGGCGCGTCTTTCCGGGTCGTGTGCGGGACTTTGCCGTCTTAGAACCGCGCGAGGGGCCGGGGGTCAAGCCGGATCGGCGGATTTCACGGCTGTGCAGGCGATTCACCGCGCTTGCGGGGTGCGCGGGGCGGTGCGATTGTCCGGCCAACACAACAGAAGGTGTCATCATGAGTCTCATGTCCCGTCTTGCCCCGCTGCCCCTGGCGCTGCTGGCCGCCCTGCCCGCGCAGGCCCAGGACGCCCCCGAGACCGAGGGGCCGATCTGTTCGGGCCTGCCCGCCCTGTGGCTGGGGGACAGCGCCGAGACCAGCGACATGACCACCGCCGACGCCCCCCTGATGCGGCAGATGACCACCACCGCCAGCACGAGCCCCTATGCGATGTTCCGCGTCACGGGCGCGATGCAGGCGCTGCGCCTTGAGGCGCAATCCGACGGCGACCCGGCCCTGCGCCTGGAGACCCCGGAGGGCGATCTGCTGGCCGAAAACGACGACGCGATCGGCCTCAATTCGCGGATCGAGCAGTCGGTCGGGCCGGGCGATTACTGCGTCCAGCTGCGCGCCATCGGCAATGCCGACATGACCGCCACGGTGCAGCTGACCCGCCCGGAGATGCCCGCCCTGCTGGCCGATCCGGTGGACACGACCATCGCCGCCTGCACCCCCGACACCCCCGCCGATGACTGGGCCGAGGGGCCGCTGGAGGCCGCCCTGCCCTTGTGGACCGACAGCGACGGCACGGTGCGCTATTTCCGATTCTCGTTGGAAAGCAACGCGTCCCTGACCCTGCGGGCGGTCAGCCAGGGGCTGGACCCCACCATGATCCTATTCGACGGCGCCGGCACCGAGATCGCCGCCAATGACGATGCCGACGGGCTGAATTCGCGGCTGGATTTCCCGAGCGGTCTGGCCGCGGGCCAGTATTGCCTGGGCGTGGCGCCCCTGTCGGCCGGAGAGGGCGTGATCACCGTCAGCGCCGAGGCGCTGGACCGCGACGCCTTCCTGCGCAGCGCCTGGCGGCGCGGAGAGCTGCCGCCGCCCCTGGACGGGGATTACGCGATGCAGACCATCGATCTGGCCACGACGCCCGAGACCGTCGTCCTGCAGGACGGCAGCGCGCAATGGCTGACCTTTACGCTGGAGCGCGAGACGGCGCTGGTGGTCAGCGCCTATGGCGGGCTGGTCGGCGTGGACAGCAAGCTGGCGCTGTTCGACCGCTCGGGCGCGGTGGTGGCGCAGGACGACGATTCGGGCGGCAATACCGATGCGCGGATCGGGCCGGTCGTGCTGGAGGCCGGGCGCTATCGTCTGGCGCTGACCGACGTGAACCGGCCCGACCAGGCGGGCGCGCCGATCCGGCCCGTGGGGCTGGTCTTTGAGCGGTTCGAGCGGGTGGAATAAGGGCGTTGCGCCCGCGCGGGTGTTGCGCGGGCGGTGCCGTTGCGGGGCCTCTGGCGCGCGATGCGCCGGGGGCCCTTGTTTTGCTGGGGATCATGCCGCACCGGGGGTGCACAGGCGCTGCACCGGATGTGCACAGGCTGTACACCGCTTGCGCACGGTGGTGTTGCATTTGGGGGGATCGCCCGTGGGCGGGATCTTGTCTGGCGGTTGCGGGTTCCTATCTTGATGGCGCGCGCCCGGTGGCGTGCGGACAAGACAGGAGAGCCGGACAGATGGACACGCAGCGCGAATTGCTGATCGAGCAACGGGTCGCCAATGAGGCGAAATCGCCGTTGATCGCCTATCTGCTGCTGATCTTCCTGTGGGGCTTCGGCGTGCACCGCATGTATCTGGGACGCTGGATCAGCGGGCTGTTCATGCTGTCGGTCTGGGCGGTGGGCTGGCTGCTGACGCCGATCCTGATCGGCTGGCCGGCAGTGGCCTTTGTCGCGATCTGGTGCGTGATCGACCTGTTCCTCATTCCGGGGATGATCCGAGGGGATCGGGAGGATATTCGGCGGCGGTTGCGGTGAAGTTTGGTTTTAGCAGTGTAAAATGCTAATAGCTTCTAGGGCGGACGCCAAAACTAGGCTTAGGCTCCAGACCCATTGATTTTACGCCCTTTGCGTGATTCAGGCCGCCGCAAGGAGACCTGATCGATGAGCAACTTGTTCTGGCTGACCGAAGCGCAG
>NZ_MEES01000035.1:0-21515 GCF_001724535.1 Paracoccus sp. SCN 68-21
GGCGCTTCGCCCCTCCCGGACCCTCCCGAACGTCAGGTGGGCACTTCGTGCGCCCAGGGCGGGTTTGCGCCGGGGCGGGACACCGTGACCGCCGCCGCCTGCGCGCCAAGCGTCAGGGTGGCGCGGATCTGGTCGGGGGTGATCGCCGCGATGGCGGCCTTGGACAGCAGGCCCTGGCGGTCCAGCGAGGCCAGCACGCCCGCGTTGAACGTGTCGCCTGCGCCGATCGTGTCGGCGACCGTGGTGCGCACGGCGGGGGCGTGGACGGTCTCTCCGGCCCAGATGGCCTTGGCGCCTGCTTCCCCTCCGGTCTGCAGGACCAGCCGCGGGCCGGTCTGCAGGACTGCACGGGCGGCGTCCTCGGGGGACAGGTCGGGATAGAGCCATTCCAGGTCATCCGCCGACAGCTTGACGATATCGGCCAGGGGCAGGATCCGCGCCAGACGCGCGCGATAGGCCCCGGCATCGGTGATGAAGAACGGCCGGATGTTCGGGTCGATCATCACCGGCAGCCGTTCGTGATGCTGCGCGATCAGCCCCTCGATCGTGGCGCCGCAGGGGTCGGGCACCAGGCTGATGCCGCCCGCAAACAGCGCCGTCACCGTGTCGGGCAGCGGCCCGATATCGTCCGCATGCAGCATCCGTCCGGCCGACCCCTCGTCATAGAAGGAATAGCGCGCCTCTCCGTTGGTCAGGGTCACCAGCGCCAGCGTGGTCAGGCGGTCGGTGCGCGGGCACAGGTCGGTGTTTACCCCGGCTTCGGCCAGCGGACGCAGGATCTGGTCGCCAAAGGGGTCGCGGCTGATCGGCCACAGATAGCCCGTCCGCTGGCCCAACCGCCCAAGCGCGATGGCGGTATTATAGACCGCGCCGCCCGCCAGGGGCCGGAAGGTGCCATCCTGCGGCACCATGTCGATCAGCGATTCGCCTGCGCACAGGATCATGGTCGGTCCCCCCTTGGTTCGGCCCTACTGCGTCAGATACAGGATGGCTGCTACCGCTACCAGTGCCACGGCCACGGCACCCGCGATTTTCCAGGCCGAATACGGACGCTCTCCCATGACCTTGCCGGTCTGGCCGTTGACGACAAAGCGATAGCTGTTGCCGTTATAGCGATAGGCCGCCGACCAGATCGGCAGCAGCACATGCTTGAACGTCTCGTTGGCAAAGCGGCTGTCGACATGGTCGACGCGCTGCTCGGCGCCGCCGATGCTGCGGCGGGCGTCCTGGTGGATGATCTGGGCCATCTGCTGACGCGCGGCCTCGTGCCCGTCGGCCAGGGCGACGGTATAGCCCTCGGCCTCGAAGCCCGACAGGAAGCCGGGGTCATAGGCCACCACCGCCGACAGGTCCCAGGGCTTCATCGCCTCCGAGAAACGCGGCGGCAGGGCGGTGGATGCGGGGATCAGCACATCGTTGAACTGGCGCGCGACCTGGCCCGACACCGGGGTCCAGCGAATGCGGCGTTCCTGACGGCTGACCGTCTGCGACCTGCCGTTCACGGTCTGGGTGCTTTGCACCGTGACATAATAGGCATCGCCCCGCTGGCCGCGATAGCGGGAGGTCGTGTCGGCATCGAAGGTCCAGAAGGGCGAATAGACCCCGGTCAGCCGCCGGTCCTTGCGCGCATAGGCGGTCAGGCCGGATGGCGCGAACCACAGACTGCCCAGCCAATCGGTCATGGCCGCGCGGGCCTCTGCCTCGGTCAGCGCAAAGGGCATCACCCCCTGGGGCCGGATGCGCCGCGTGGGGCCGGTATCGGTGACGACCGGCGTCGCGCAGAACGGGCAGGCGCTGGCGTGGTGATCGGCATCCAGATCGACCTGCGCCCCGCAATTGGGGCAGGACAGGGTGCGGACGGTCTGCACGATATCCGCCGCCCCGCGATAGAGGTCCAGCCCCTCGGCCAGGGGGATCTCGCGCAGCGCGGCGCCCGCGGGGCGCGGCCCCTCAGCCCATTGCACCGCGGCGTCGGTGCCGCTGTCATCGGCCTGACGTCCCGGCGCGCGGGCGGGGCCGGGGCCGATGGTCTGGCTGTGGCCGCACCAGTCGCAGACCAGTTGCTGCTGGCCGGGACGAAAGGTCAGGCTGGCCCCGCATTGTCCGCAGGGGAACCGATGCTCGGCCGGGATCATGCGGGCCTCAGCGGGGTAGGGGCGGGGGAGTGGCACCCAGGATGGCGGCCAGTGCGGCGATCTGTCCGGCCTCCTGCCAGCCGTCCTGCCCCTCGGTCCAGACCAGCGTGGCGCGGGTCAGGCGACCCTCGGCCACCAGGCGCTGCAGGTCGGATTGCGCGAAGGGCCCCGAGGCCGCGCCGTCGATGGCCACATGCCAGCGCGGGCCGTCGCCGCCGGGCAAGGGCGGAGGGGCCGCCTGCGGGGCCGCGCCCCAAGGCCCGCGCATGGTGGCGCCCATCGCGGCCCCCATCGCGGCGCCCATGCCCGCTCCCGCGCCACCCTCATTCCGGGCTGCCGACAGCATCGCCTCGGACGCGGCATATTGGCCGAACCGGTCCAGATCGCCGATGATTCCCATGCTGGTGCGCTTGTCCAGCATCGCCTCGACCTCGGAGGGCAGGCTGATGTTCTCGATATAGAACTCGGGCAGGATCAGGCCATAGGCCTCGATCACCGGGGCGATGGCCTTGGCGACCAGCCCGCCCAGCTGGTCGGTATTGGCCGCCATGTCCAGCACCGGGATGTTCGACGCGGCAATCGCGCGCGAGAATTCCTGCACGATCACGTTGCGGATCTGATAGGTGATCTCGTCCCGGGTGAAATCGCCGTCGGTGCCAACTATCTCGGACATGAAACGCGCGGAGTCGCTGACCCGCATCGAATAGGTCCCGAAGGCGCGCAGGCGCACGGGGCCGAATTCCGGGTCGCGCGCGATGATCGGGTTGCGGGTGCCCCATTTCAGGTCGTTGAAGCGGGTCGTGTTGACGAAATAGACCTCGGATTTGAACGGACTGCGGAAGCCGTGGTCCCAATGCTGCAGCCGGGTCATCACCGGCAGGTTGTTCGTCTCCAGCACATACAGACCCGGCGCGAACACATCGGCCAGCTGCCCCTCATGGACAAAGACCGCCGCCTGACCCTCGCGGACGGTCAGTTTCGCACCATACTTGATCGCGCGCCCGACCGTCTCAAAGCGCCAGACCATCGTGTCGCGGCTGTCGGCCGTCCATTCGATGACCTCGATGAATTCGCCGCCCAGGATGTCGAAGATGGACATAGGTGCCTCCCGCTGACCTCGCCCCTTTCTAGGGGCGGGCCGGGGGGTGGATCAAGCGCTCTCGCCCAACAGCTCGGTGGCGATCTGGCGGACGATGGGGGCGGCCTCGGCCTCGGTCATGCCGGGACGCAGGCGGGGATCGTACAGGATCTGCAGCAGCAGCTCATCGTGCCGGGTCAGCAGCGCGAATTCCTCATCGTCGTTGAAGATCGACGGGCGCGCGGCGGGGCTGTCATTGGCCAGACCCATCCCTTGCGCCAGCTCCTCGTGGATGCAGGAGGTGCGCAGCAGGGGCGGCAGCTCGGCCCGGATCACGGCCACGGCGCGGGCGTAATCGGAGGCCGACCCCTGCGAATAGGCAAAGACCGCGCAGGTGATCGCGGGCGGCAGGTCGGTCATGATGGCCACGTCCTGCGCCGGGATCCCCGGCACCAGCTGCGCCAGCCGGGGGCCGATGGCGCGACGCTCGTCCTCGGTCAGGACCAGGATGGTGAAATTCCCGCCCTCAGCGGTCAGCGACACCGGATGGCGCGTGACCGAGGCCAGCTGGCCCGCGAAATCCGCCACCTCCGCGCGCCAGGCCGGGCGCGCGGCCATGTCGGTCGAGGCGCCGAATTCCAGCTGCATCCGCACCGGCGCGCGCCAGCGGCGCAGCGGCGCCGCGCGCGATTGCGCCACCAGCCCACCGCTGGTCTGGCTGTATTCGTCGCGCAGCGCGATGGCGACAAAGTTGCGGGCCAGCGTCTCGGCATCGATGGGCGCATCCATCGGCACGCGGTCGCGGCGCAGGCGACCCTGCGCGATCAGGCGCCGTTCGGCGGCGGCATAGAGATCGCGTTGCGACTGGCTGGCCGGGCTGGGGGCGGCGCTGGCTTGGCGCGCGGCCTCGTTGGCGGCGCGGTTGCGTTCCGCGCGGGCGCGGCGCAACTCGGCCTGCGGATCGGTGGGCTCCTCCACGACCTCGGGGCGCGGGGCGGGGCGGGGCCCCTCCGGCGCGTCCCCGGGCGCGGGGCTGTCGCAGGCGGCCAGCAGCAGGGCCAGCCCCAGGGCGGTGACCGCGCGCCGCATCAGCGCCCCCCGGCGGGTCCGGAGACCGCCGCCGGACGGGCCGAGGCCCGCGCCAGCGTGTCGCGCAGCTCGGCCTCCATCCGGGTCAGCTCCTCCTCGGCCGAGGCGCGGCGCGTGCGGCCTTCGTCGGCGATGCGCAGGCTGTCCTCGATAGTGGCGATCAGCTGGGCGTTGGCCGTCTGCACGGCCTGGATGTCGAACACGCCCCGCTCGGTCTCGGTGCGGATCTGGGCGTTGGCCGCGCGCAGGTTGTCGGCATTGCGGGTCAGCAGCTCGTTGGTCAGGTCGCTGGCCTCGCGCACCGCGCGGGCGGCCTCGGCGCTGCGCTGGATGGTGACGGCCTGGGCCAGCTGCGTCTCCCACAGGGGCACTGTGTTCACCAGGGTCGAGTTGATCTTGGTCACCAGCGACTTGTCGTTCTCCTGCACCAGCCGGATCGAGGGCAGCGACTGCATCGTCACCTGCCGCGTCAGCTTCAGGTCGTGGACCCGCCGCTCCAGATCGTCGCGCAGCGTGCGCAGGTCGCGCAACTCCTGCGCCTCGATCACCTGGTCGGCATCGGGGGTCGCGGCCAGCTCGGCCTCCTTGGCGGGGATCGTGTCGCGGTCCAGCTCGGCCAGCTTCTCGGTGCCCGCCGCGATATACAGCGCCAGCTCGTCATAGAAATCCAGCGTGCGGTCATACAGCACGTCCAGCGACTTGATATCCTTGAGCAGCTTCTGCTCATGCGCCTCCAGCTCGGCGGTGATGCGGTCGATCTGGGTCTGCACCTGCTCGTAATTCGCGACGAACTTGGCGAAGGGCGCCGACCGGCCCAGCAGCTTTTCCCACCAGCTGCGGTCGCGGCGCATGTCCAGCTCGGTGGTGGAGAACCCGCGGATCGTGGTCACCACCGCGCGCAAGCTGTCGCCCGCCGGTCCGACCTCCTTGGTCTTGACGTCGGCCAGCATCGCCTGGCTGATCTGCTGCAGATCGGCCTGTGCACGGGTGCCGAAGCGCAGGATCGAGTTGCTGTCCTTCAGGTCGATCTCGGCCATGCGGCTGCGGATCTTGGCCTGCAGGGCGGGGTCCGCGTCGGTCAGGGCCTGCGGCGCGGGGGCGGGTTCGGGCAGAGGGGTGCGGGTCAGGGCGTCGATCTGGGCCTGTGCGGCCTCGGCCCGGCGTTTGGTCTCGTCACTCATCATCATGTCCCCTTGTCAGCCTGTCCGCCGTGGGCGGGGCCGTTGCCGCCAGCATATGGCGAATTCCTGCCCGATCAACGATGGGGTGCGCGGAAAGTTTCCTGCATGGCAGGGCGGACACAGTGGTGGTGCGGATGGGCCACGCGGGGCGGCCCATCCGGAACGGTGTCAGGCGGCGGCGCGGCGCCCATAGAAGCTGTCGCCCTTGGTCGCCATGTCGCGCAGCATCTGCGGCGCCTTGAAGCGGTCGCCATGCGCCGCCGTCAGCCGGTCGCAGATCTCGACCGCGCGGGCCGCGCCCAGCATGTCCAGCCAGCCGAACGGCCCCCCGGTCCAGGGCGCAAAGCCCCAGCCCAAGATCGCGCCGACGTCACCCTCGCGGATGTCCTCCAGCACGCCCTCCTCCAGCGCGCGCACGGCCTCCAGGGTCTGCGCGAACATCAGGCGGTGCTGGACATCGTGCAGGTCGGGCTGATCCTCCGCGCGCGGATATTGCGCGTCCAGACCCTCCCACAGGCCCTGCCGCTTGCCGGCGTCGTCATAGGCATAGAACCCCGCATTCGCCTTGCGTCCCATGCGGTCCTGATCCGCCATCCAGAACAGCACGTTATCGACCGCGCCATCGGGATAGGCATCGCCCATCGCGGCCTTGGTCGCCTTGGCGATCTTGACGCCCAGGTCGATCGAGGTCTCATCGACCAGCTGCAGCGGCCCCAGGGGCATGCCCATCATCTTGGCGGCGTTTTCCACCAGCGTGGGGTTCACGCCCTCGGCCACCATGCGGATCCCCTCGTTGATATAGGGGATGATGCAGCGGTTGGCATAGAAGAACCGCTCATCGTTCACGACGATGGGGGTCTTGCGGATCTGGCGCACGAAATCCAGCGCCTTGGCGACCGCCACGGGACCGGTCTCTTTGCCCTTGATGATCTCGACCAGCAGCATCTTGTCCACCGGGCTGAAGAAGTGGATGCCGATGAACTGCTCAGGCCGCGCGCTGGCTTTCGCCAGATCGCTGATCGGCAGGGTCGAGGTGTTGGTGGCAAAGATCGCATCCGCGGGGATCACGGCTTCGGCCTTCTTCGTGACCTCGGCCTTGACGGCGGGGTCCTCGAACACGGCCTCGACGATCAGGTCGCAGCCGTCCAGCGCGGCGTAATCGGTCGTGGCGGTGATGCGGGCCAGCACCTCGGCCTTTTTCTCAGGCGTCGATTTCTTGCGGCTGATCGCCTTGTCTAGCAGCCCCTCGGACAGGGCCTTGCCCTTGTCCGCGCTGGCCTGCTGCGCGTCGATCAGAACGACCTCGATCCCGGCCATGGCGCTGACATAGGCGATGCCCGCGCCCATCATGCCCGCGCCCAGGACGCCGACCTTGCGCACGGTCTGATCCGGCGCCTCGGGGCGGTTCGCGCCCTTTTCCAGCGCCTCCTTGTTGATGAACAGGCTGCGGATCATCGCGGTGCTGGAGGGGTTCATCAGCACCTGCGTGAACCAGCGCGCCTCGATCTTCAGTGCCTGATCGAACGGCACCATCGCGCCCTCATAGACGGCGCTCAACAGTGCCTTGGCCGCCGGATAGACGCCCATCGTCTTGCCATGCACCATCGCGCTTGCGCCGACAAAGGTCATGAAGCCCGCCGGATGGAACGGCTCTCCTCCGGGCATCTTGTAGCCCTTGGCGTCCCAGGGCTTGACCAGATCGGCATCCTTGGCCGCCAGCACCCAGGCCCGCGCGGCCTCCAGCGGGTTTTCGACCACCTCGTCGATGATCCCGGCCGACTTGGCCTTTTTCGGGTCCGACAGCTTGCCCTCCAGCAGGAAGGGCGCGGCCATCATCGCGCCCAGCTTGCGCGCCAGACGGGTGGTGCCGCCCGATCCGGGAAAGATGCCGACCATGATCTCGGGCAGGCCGATCTTGGCCTTCGGATTGTCGGCGGCAAAGATCCGATGCGTCGCCAGCGGCAGCTCCAACCCGATGCCAAGCGCGGTGCCGGGCAGGGCGGACGCGATCGGCTTGCCACCCTTCAGCGTCTTGGGGTCCATGCCCGCGCGCTCGATCTTGCGCAGCATGTGATGCAGCGTCATTACGCCGTCGAACACGCCCTGCGCGCCGCCCTGGTCCTTCATGCCCGCGATGACGTTCAGGTCCATCCCGGCGGCAAAGTCCTTCTTGCCACTGGTGATGACGATGCCCTTGACGGCATCGTCGGCCAGCGCCTGATCGATCAGCCCGTCCAGCGCCACCGCGCCCTCCATGGACAGCACGTTCATCGACTTGTTCGGCACGTCCCAGGTGATGATCGCCACGCCATCATCGCCGGTCTTCATGGTGAAATCGGTCATGGGTCTCTCCTCAGACGCGTTCGATGATGGTGGCCGCGCCCATGCCGGACGCGATGCACAGGGTGGCAAGGCCGACCTGCTTGTCCTGGCGCTCCAGCTCGTCCAGCAGGGTGCCGATGATGATCGCGCCGGTCGCCCCCAACGGGTGCCCCATCGCGATCGAGCCGCCGTTGACGTTGACCTTGGAGTGGTCGATCTGGAATGCCTGCATGAAGCGCAGCACGACCGAGGCGAACGCCTCGTTCACCTCGAACAGGTCGATGTCGCTGATGGACATGCCGCTGTCGCGCAGGATCTTTTCGGTCACCGGGACGGGGCCGGTCAGCATGATCGTGGGATCGGTGCCGATCTTGGCCGTCGCGCGGATGCGGGCGCGGGGTTTCAACCCATAGGCCTCGCCGAACTCCTTGCTGCCGATCAGCACGGCCGCCGCGCCGTCGACAATGCCGCTGCTGTTCCCGGCATGGTGGATGTGGTCGATATGGGTCAGATGCGGGTATTTCAGCATCGCGACCTTGTCGAAGCCGGGCATCATCTCGCCCATTTCCTTGAAGGCGGGGCGCAGCTTGGCCAGATCGTCAGCGGTGGTGGCGGGGCGCATGTATTCGTCGCGGTCCAGGATGGTCAGGCCGTTCTGGTCCAGCACGGGGACGATGGACTTGTCGAACCGCCCCTCCTTCCAGGCCTGCGCGGCGCGGCGCTGGCTCTCCAGCGCCAAGGCATCGGCATCCTCGCGGGTAAAGCCGTATTCGGTCGCGATGATGTCGGCGCTGATCCCCTGCGGCACGAAATAAGACTTCATCGCCAGGCTGGGATCGACCGCTATGGCGGCACCGTCGCTGCCCATGGCGACGCGGCCCATCATCTCGACGCCGCCGGCGATATAGGCCTGACCAGCGCCGCCCTTGATCTGGTTAGCGGCCAGGTTCACGGCCTCCATGCCCGAGGCGCAGAAGCGGTTGATCGACAGGCCCGGAATACGCTCGTCCAGATCGGAGGCCAGCACGACGCTTCGTGCGAGGCAGCCGCCCTGCTCCTTGACCTGGGTGACATTGCCCCAGATAACGTCCTCGACCGCGTGTCCCTCCAGGTGGTTGCGCGCCTTGACGGCGTTCAGCAGGCGGGCGGACAGCGCCAGCGAGGTGACCTCGTGCAGGCTGCCGTCGGTGCGGCCCTTGCCACGCGGTGTGCGGGCTGCGTCATAGATGAATGCGTCGGTCATGGTTCCTCCTAGATCGCCCGGACGGCACCGGGCCGAAACGGCCGGGGGGCTTCGCGCCCCCCGGACCCCCCGCGGGATATTTTCATGAAGAAGAAGGGGCGGGTTAACCCTTTCTCAACGATTCGGCCCGAAGCTGGCAGGTGCGGTACAGGCTGGGAAGCCGATGACCGCTGAAGGAGAAGTCCCTAGCCCGCGCCTGCGGCCGATGGCCACGCGCGGGCCGGGGATGCTTCTTCTTCACTCAAATATCCCCGCCGGAGGCATCCGGGATCTCGGCCCGCGCGACGGTCGCGCGGGCGTGGCAGGGCGGCTCAGAACGCCTCTGCTTCCAGTTCCATCACGGTGGCGGCGCCGGACTGGATGCGGGCCAGGTGTGTGGCGGTCATCGGCAGCTGCCGCTTCATGTAGTAGCGCCCGGTGACCAGCTTGGTCTTGTAGAACACCTGATCGCCGGTGCCCTCGTCCAGGGCCGCGCGGGCGGCGACCGCCATGCGCGCCCACATGAAGCCCAGGGTCACGTGACCGAACAGGTGCATGAAGTCGTAGCTGCCGGACAAGGCGTCATTGGGGTTATTCATACCGCGCTCCATAAAGAACATGGACGCCGCCTGCAGGTCCTTGGATGCGGCCTTGAGCGGTTCGATGAAGTCGGCGGCCAGCGCCTCGTTGCCGGACTGCTCCTTGCAGAAGGTCTTGACCATGTCGAAGAACGCCATGACGTGCTTGCCACCGTCCTGCGCCAGCTTGCGACCGACCAGGTCCAGCGCCTGCACGCCGTTCGCGCCCTCGTAGATCATGGTGATGCGGGCGTCGCGGACGAACTGGCTCATGCCCCATTCCTCGACATAGCCGTGGCCGCCCAGGACCTGTTGCGCCAGCACCGTCGCCTCGAAGCCCTTGTCGGTCAGGAAGCCCTTGATGACCGGGGTCATCAGCGACACCAGACCCTCGGCATCCTTGTCGCCGGCCAAGTGGCCGCGGTCGATCAGATGCGCGCCCCACAGCGCCAGGGCACGGGCGCCCTCGATGAAGCTCTTCTGGTCCAGCAGGCTGCGGCGGATGTCGGGATGCACGATCAGCGGATCGGCGGGGCCGGACGGGTTCTGCACGCCGGTGACGGCCCGGCCCTGCAGGCGGTCCTTGGCATAGGCCAGCGCGTTCTGATAGGCGGGCACGGCCGCGGCATAGCCCTGCAGGCCCACGCCCAGACGCGCCTCGTTCATCATGGTGAACATGGCGCGCATGCCCTTGTGCAGGTCGCCCAGCAGCCAGCCCTTCGCACCGTCATAGTTCATCACGCAGGTGGCATTGGCGTGGATGCCCATCTTGTGCTCCAGCGCGCCCACGGACACGCCGTTGCGATCGCCCAGAGAGCCGTCGGCATTCACCAGGAACTTCGGCACGATGAACAGGCTGATGCCCTTGGTGCCCTCGCCGCCGCCGGGCGCCTTGGCCAGCACCAGGTGGACGACGTTCTCGGCCATGTCGTGATCGCCGGCCGAGATGAAGATCTTCTGGCCCGTGATCAAATAGCTGCCGTCATCCTGGGGTTCGGCCTTGGTGCGCAGCAGGCCCAGGTCGGTGCCGCAATGCGGTTCCGTCAGGTTCATCGTGCCGGTCCAGTCGCAGCTGACCATCTTGGGCAGCCAGGTCCGCTTCTGTTCGTCGGTGCCATGGGCGTGGATGGCGGAATAGGCGCCGTGGGTCAGGCCCTGATACATGTTGAAGGCCATGTTGGCCGACACGAACATCTCTCCGGTGGCCACGCCCATCGTATAGGGCATGCCCTGACCGCCATATTCGGGGTCGCAATCCAGCGCGGTCCAGCCGCCCTCCTTGACCTGGTCAAAGGCGGCGCGGAAGCCCTTGGGGGTGCGCACGACGCCGTTCTCCAGCACGCACCCCTCGTGGTCGCCGGACAGGTTCAGGGGCGCCAGGACCTCGGCGGACAGCTTGCCCGCGGCCTCCAGCACGGCCTCGGTGAAGTCGGGGGCCAGCTCGTCATGGCCGGGCAGGTCGGATTGCGACAGCTTCAGCACATCGTGCAGCACGAACTGCAGGTCGCGGATCGGGGGCGTATACGTCGGCATGGCGTCATCCTCTGGGCTGTTCGGGGGTAGCGGACAGGCGGCTCTGGGCCTCCGAGATCTGGGTCCTGAGATCGGCGATCGCCTCGCTCAGTTCGGCATATTGCCGCTCCATGTCGGCCAGGCGGTCGCGCCCGACGTTGATGGTCGCGGCGATCTGCGCGCGGTTCGTGCCGCCGGGCTCGTACAGCTCCAGCAGCTGGCGGATCTGCTCCAGGCTGAACCCAAAGCGCTTGCCGCGCAGGATCAGGATCAGCCGCGCGCGGTCGCGCCGGTCGTACAGCCGGTGCTGGCCGCGTCGCTGGGGAAAGATCAGCTCTCGCGCCTCATAGAACCGCAGGGTGCGGGGCGTCACCTCATAGGTGTCGCACATCTGGCGGATGGTCATCAGATCGTCGGACATTCGGGGCGGCTCCTCCTCAAACCGGCTTTCCGTCCTGCATTCACCCTAGCCCCAAGTTGACGCGAACGTAAGCAAGACGCCGCGTCACGGCGGGGGCTTCCGCCGCGTCAGCCCATCCGCGCCAGCTCGTCCACGGTGGTGCGGCGCAGCTGGTCCAGATCGGCGCGGGCGGCCTGCAGGTCGGCCATCTGCTGGTCCAGCACGGCCAGCTGGCGGTCGGCCATGTCGATCCAGACCTGATACTGCTCGCGCGAGCCCTGCTTGTCATAGATCTGCAGCCACTGGCGGATCTCCTCCAGAGAGAACCCGAACCGGCGGCCCCGCAGGATCAGCGTCATCCGCGCCACCTCGCGCGGGCCGTAGAAGCGGGCGCGGCCTTCCTTGCGGGGGGCCAGCAGCTCGATATATTCATAGTATCGCAAGGTGCGCGGCGTCACGTCAAAGCGCGTGCACATGTCCTTGAAACTGATGCGGTCCTCGGTCACCGGCCACCTCCTCGACGATTTCCCTTGGCGTCAACTTAAGCACGGCTGCATCCTTTCTCAACCGAATCGCGCGCGCGCGCCCCGCGCCCCATCAGGACCGACCCATGACCGACCCCGCCGACCATGCCCGCATCGCCCAGCAATTCATCGAGGCGATCCCCCATGCGCGCGCCCTGGGCATGCGCGTCGATGAGATCGGGCAGGGCCGCGCGGTCATCAGCATGCCCTGGGCCGACCACCTTGTCGGCGATCCGCGCACGGGGGTGATCCACGGGGGCGTGGTCTCGGCGCTGATGGACACCTGCTGCGGGGCGGCGGTGATGGCGCATCCGACGAACCCGCGTTCGACCGCGACGATCGATCTGCGCATCGACTACATGCGCGCGGCCACCCCCGGACAGCGCATCACCGCGCGGGCCGAATGCTATCACATGACCCGCAGCGTGGCGTTCCTGCGCGCCACCGCGCTGGATGACGACCCCGACAACCCCGTGGCCTCCGCCACCGGCGCCTTCACGGCGGAGCGGTGATCATGGCCGACCGCAACGAACCGCTGCACCAGATCAAGTCGCGCCGCGACAGCGCGCTGAACGCGCTGGTCTCGGGCGTGCCCTACATGACCTGGCTGGGCATCCGCTTCGACCGGCGCGGGGATGAGCTGACGGCCATCCTGCCCTATGACGACAAGCTGATCGGCAACCCGATGCTGCCCGCGATCCATGGCGGCGTCACGGCGGCCTTCCTGGAGGTCACGGCCATTATCGAGCTGTCCTGGGCCGCCATGTGGGAGGATCTGGAATCGGGCCGCATCGCCCCCGACGCGGCCGTCCCCGACAGCCTGCCGCGCCTGCCCAAGACCATCGACTTCACCGTCGATTACCTGCGGTCGGGCCTGCCGCGCGACGCCTATGCCCGGGCCCGCGTGGTCCGTTCGGGGCGGCGCTATGCCAGCGTGCATGTCGAGGCCTGGCAGGACAACCGCGCCCGCCTGATCGCCCAGGCCACCGGACATTTCCTGATGCCCCAGCCGTGACAGCCCTGACGCATGGGCGGGTGCTGAACATCGCCCTGCCCATCGTGCTGTCGAACCTGACGGTGCCCCTGCTGGGGCTGGTCGACACGGCGGTGGTCGGGCGGCTGGGCGGGCCGGAACCCATCGGCGCGGTGGGCATCGGCGCGGTCATCCTGACCTCGGTCTATTGGGTGTTCGGGTTTTTGCGCATGGGCACGTCCGGGCTGGTGGCGCAGGCGCATGGCGCGGGCGACGCGCCCGAGGTCGGCGCGCACCTGCTGCGCGCGCTGGCCATTGCCGGGGCGGCGGGGCTGGCCTTCATCGCGCTGCAGGGGGTGATCGCGGGGGCGGCCTTTCGGCTGGCGCCGGCATCCGACGCGGTCGAGGCGCTGGCCCGCGACTATCTGGCGATCCGCATCTGGGGGGCGCCCGCGACCATCGGCCTCTATGCGATCACCGGCTGGCTGATCGCGGTGGAGCGCACCCGCGCGGTCTTGGCGCTGCAGCTGGTCCAGAACGGCGTGAACGTCGCGCTCAGCATCGCGCTGGCGCTGGGTCTGGGCTGGGGCGTGGCGGGGGTGGCCTGGGCGACCCTTGCGGCCGAGGCGCTGGGCCTTGGCCTGGGGTTGTGGCTAGCCGCGCCGGTGCTGCGCCGGGCGCTGGTGGCGCGGGGGCTGTGGGCGCGCGACCGGCTGGCGCGGCTGGCGCGGGTCAATGGCGACATCATGATCCGCTCGGTTCTGCTGCAGGGCTGCATGACCAGCTTTCTGTTCCTGGGGGCGGGGCAGGGCGACGTGCCCCTGGCCGCGAACCAGGTGCTGCTGCAATTCCTGGCGCTGACCGCCTATGCGCTGGACGGGTTCGCCTTTGCCGCCGAAAGCCTGGTGGGCCAGGCGGTGGGCGCGCGCCGTCCCGACCGGCTGCGCCGAGCCAGCCTGATGACCTCGGGCTGGGGCCTGGGGGGCGCGGCGGTGCTGGGGCTGGCCTTCCTGCTGGGCGGGGGCGCGATCATTGACATGCTGACCACCGACCCGCAGGTCCGGGCCGAGGCGCGGCTCTATCTGCCCTGGCTGGCGCTGGCGCCGCTGGTTGGGGTGGCGGGCTGGATGCTGGACGGCATCTTCATCGGTGCCACCCTGACCCGAGAGATGCGCGTGGCGATGATCCAATCCGTCGCGGTGTTCGCCGTGGGCGTGCTGATCCTGCCGCAGGTCTGGGGCAATCACGGGTTGTGGGCGGCGCTGATGGCGCTGAACCTGGCGCGGGCCGCGACCATGCTGCGCCTCTATCCCCGCGCCGAGGCGGCGGCGCGGGGTCCGGCGGCGGTCAATTGACCCCCACCCTCAATTGATCAGCGCGCGGGCCAGATTGATGATCGCCAGGATTTGCTGCGTCTGGGCATCGACGCGATAGGCGCGGTCGCCATCGCGGTAATAGCGCCAGCCGTCGCGCTGCTGCAGCTCGAACCGGCGCGGGTCGCGGATCAGCGCGTAATCCCCGACGCGCAGGACCTGACCCATATCGCGGCCATACCGCCGCTCGATCTGGCGGGCCTGTCCGGGGGGGACGCAGGCAGGCGATTTCTTGGCCAGACCCGGAGGGCAACCCTGGGCATGCGGGGGACCGCCCCGGTGGTTGCCATTGCCCCGGCCAGGATCGGCCAGCGCAGGCATGGCCGATCCGGTGACGGCCATCAGGGCCGCGGCGGTGAACGTGCGATAAAGCGACATGGATCGTCTCCGTGACTGTCCGGTCGGAACCGTGAGGGGGTGATAACGCCGAGACCGGCCCCGCGTATCCCCCGCCCCGATCACCAGTTGCTGAGGTCGCGTCTTTCCGCCTGCGTGTCCGTTAACGGGACCTTAACCGGGGGCGCGCAAGCGGTGTACGCCTTGTGCACGCGCGGTGCAGCCCCTGTGCACGCCCGGTGCGGGCCGAAACCCTGCAAAATCAGGCCCTCCGCCGCCCGACCGCGTCCCCCGGTCACAGGCCGCCTGTTGCGCATGAAAAAGGGGGGCCGTCGCCGCCCCCCGTCCCGTCGCCTCTGCCCTGCGGCTCAGCTCTCGTCGGCGACCTGGCGCATGGCCTCGGTCATCAGCTCGGCCATCTTGGCGCGGATCGTGGCGGCCTCGGCGCGGCCGGCCAGATCGGCCTCGACCTTGCGGAACACGTCCTCCTCGCCCGGCTCCTCGAAATCGGCGCTGACCACGCTCATGGCATAGGTGCGCGCGTCGTCGCCGCTCTTGCCCAGCTGCTCGGCCGCCCATTCGCCCAGCAGGCGGTTGCGGCGCGCCTCGGCCTTGAAGCGCAGGTCGGCATCATGGGCGAACTTGGATTCATAGGCGCGTTCGCGGTCGTTGAACGTGGACATGGGACACTCCTGTCTGTCTTCTGCGTCAAGATATGCCTATCGGGGGGGCTTGTCGCAAGGCTCGTCTTGCCCTTGATGGGCAATCCGGGCTAAGCGGCATCTTCAGGGACATGCGAAAGGACGGTGGGCCCATGGCACCGCGGCGCAAGAAAGTTTACGAAGGCAAGGCCAAGATCCTCTATGAGGGCACGGAACCCGGCACGCTGATCCAGTATTTCAAGGATGACGCGACCGCCTTCAACGCGCAGAAACGCGCCACCATCGAAGGCAAGGGCGTGTTGAACAACCGCCTGTCCGAGTTCTTCATGAACGGGCTGACGAACATCGGCGTGCCGAACCACTTCATCCGCCGCATCAACATGCGCGAACAGCTGATCCGCCAGGTCGAGATCATCCCGCTGGAAGTGATCGTGCGCAATTTCGCGGCAGGCTCGCTGTCCAAGCGTCTGGGCCTGGAGGAGGGCACGCTGCTGCCGCGCCCCATCGTCGAATACAGCTACAAGAATGACGAGCTGGGCGACCCGATGGTATCGGAGGAATATGTCATCGCCTTTGGCTGGGCCAGCCAGCAGGATCTGGACGATATCGTGTCGCTGGCGCTGCGCGTCAACGACTTCCTGTCGGGCGTGTTCTATGGTGCGGGCATCAAGCTGATCGATTTCAAGATCGAGATCGGCCGCGTCTGGGATAACGATTTCATGCGCCTGATCGTCGCCGACGAGATCAGCCCCGACAGCTGCCGCCTGTGGGACGTCAAGACCGGGCAGAAGCTGGACAAGGACGTGTTCCGCCGCGACCTGGGCAACCTGACCGACGCCTATACCGAGGTGGCGCGCAGGCTGGGCCTGATGCCTGCGAACACCACCAGCCTGAAACCGACCGCGATCAACTGAGAAGGAACGCCGCCATGAAGGCACGAGTCACCATCATGCTGAAGGACGGCGTCCTTGACCCCCAGGGAGAGGCGATCCGCCACGCCTTGGGCGGCCTGGGCCACAAGGACGTCACCGGCGTCCGCCAGGGCAAGCTGATCGAGCTGGACCTGACCGCCACCGACGCGGACGCCGCCCGCGCCGAGGTCGAGGCCATGTGCAAGGGCCTGCTGGCCAATACCGTGATCGAGAAATACTCGATCGAGATTGCCTGAAGCGTTGGCTGACGCTGCGGAAACCTGCCCTTATCGGCAGGTTGCCCCCTTGACCCCGTTGCAAAACGGGCCCGTTTGACGCCGAATGCGCGGATGATGACCCAGACCCCTTCCCCGACCGACCCCGCCTCTGACGCCGCCCCGGTCATCCAGATCAGGGGCCTGCACAAGTCCTATGGCCCGCTGGAGGTGCTGAAAGGCGTGTCCATGACCGCGCCGCGCGGCCATGTGATCAGCCTGATCGGATCGTCCGGGTCGGGGAAATCGACGCTGCTGCGCTGCTGCAACCTGCTGGAGAACAGTCAGGCGGGCGACATCCTGTTCGAGGGCGAACCGGTCCGCTGGAAGGGGCAGGGCCAGGCCCGCCAGCCCGCCGACCGCGCCCAGGTCACGCGGATGCGCACCAACCTGTCGATGGTGTTCCAGCAGTTCAACCTGTGGGCCCACATGACCATCCTGCAGAACGTGATGGAGGCCCCGGTCACCGTCCTGGGCGAGGATCGCGCCCTGGTCGAGACCCGCGCCCGTGCCCTGCTGGCCAAGGTCGGTATCGGCGACAAAGCCGATGCCTGGCCCGCCCAGCTGTCGGGCGGCCAGCAGCAGCGCGCGGCCATCGCCCGCGCGTTGTGCATGCAGCCCAAGGCGCTGCTGTTCGACGAACCCACCAGCGCGCTGGACCCCGAGCTGCAGCAGGAGGTCGTGCGCGTCATCAAGGATCTGGCCGGAGAGCATCGCACGATGATCCTGGTCACCCATGACATGCGGCTGGCCGCCGATGTCAGCGATCACGTCGTGTTCCTGCATCAGGGCGTGATCTGCGAAGAAGGCCCGCCCGACCGGCTGTTCGGGAACCCGCAGACCGACCGTCTGCGCGGTTTCCTGTCCGCCACGATGGCGACATAAGAAACCAACAGGAGAGACCGCCGAATGAAATCGCTGACGATTGCCGCCGCCGCATTGATGCTGACCGCGGGCCTGGCCCAGGCCCAGACCATCCGCATGGGGACCGAGGGCGCCTATGCCCCCTATAACTTCATCGACGACGCGACCGGACAGGTCACCGGCTTTGAGATCGAGCTGGGCAACGCGCTGTGCGAGCGGGCGGGCCTGGAATGCACCTGGGTGCGCAACGATTGGGATTCGATCATCCCGAACCTGGTCTCGTCGAACTATGACACGATCATGGCCGGCATGAACATCAACGAGGAACGCCAGGAGGTCATCGCCTTCACCCAGCCCTACACCCCCGCGACGCCGTCGGCCTATGCGGCGCTGTCTGGTGACGTGGATGTCGAGGGCGGTGTCGTGGCCGCTCAGACCAACACCATCCAGGCGGGCTATGTCGCCGAGACCGGCGCCACGCTGATCGAGTTCCCGAACCCCGACCAGGCCGTCGCTGCCGTCCGCAACGGCGAGGCCGACGCGATCCTGGCCGACCGCGATTTCCTGGCCCCCATCGTCGCGGAATCGGGCGGAGAGCTGGTCTGGGTCGACGGCATGGACCGGGTCGCCCTGGGCGAGGGCATCGGCATGGGCCTGCGCCAGTCCGACATCGAGCTTCTGGCCACCTTCGACGCGCAGATCACCGCGATGAAGGAGGACGGCACCTTGAACGAGCTGATCGTCAAGTGGTTCGGCGACGACGCGCTGATCTTCGAATGATCTGACCCGCCGCCGCAGGCCGGTCCTGCGGCGGCCCTTCGGGATATCCCATGTTTTCCTATTGCGCCGATCCATCCTCGCTCGAGGGGCTTGTCTGGCTGTCGTGTTACCTCACCTCGGGCACGCATCTGCTGTTCTATGCCAGCTTCGGGACGGTGCTGCTGCTGCTGGCGATCACCGCGCCCATCGCGCTGCTGTTCGGCTTTGGGGGCGCCATGGCCAGCCGCTCGCGCATCGCGCCGCTGCGCTGGTTCGGGGGGATCTACACGTCGATGGTGCGGGGCGTGCCCGACATCATCTTCTTCCTGTTCGTGCCCATCGCGCTGGACCAGGGGTTCGAATGGGTCCGCCACCAGATCCTGTGCGACAGCGACGCGCCGGTCCGCCAGGGCAACGATTTCGTCGTGTGCGCCGCGGCCAAGTTGCCGCTGAACAGCGCCGCGCCCTGGGTGCATGACGTCTATGGCATCTTTCTGGCGGTCATCGCCTTTTCGGTCGTCTTCGGCGCCTTTGCGGCCAATGTGCTGTCGGGCGCCATGCAGGCCGTGCCCCGCGCCCAGCTGGAGACGGCCGAGGCCTATGGCATGTCGCGCGCCCAGGTGAACCGCCGCGTGCTGATCCCGCAGATGTGGACCTATGCCCTGCCGGGCCTGTCGAATCTGTGGATGATCCTGATCAAGGCCACGCCGCTGCTGTTCCTGCTGGGGGTCGAGGATATCGTCTATTGGGCGCGAGAGCTGGGCGGCTCCAAGACCAGCGCCTTCACCTATCCGCATCCCGACTGGCGGCTGTATTACTTCCTGGGCATCCTGGTGTTCTATCTGGGCATGACCTGGATCTCGGGCCGGGTGCTGGACCGCGTGACCCGCCGCCTGTCCAAGGGCCAGGCCACCATGGGCGGCGAGGCCCTGCGCAAGGAAACCCCGGCATGAGCTGCGTCCAGACCATCATGGATTACGGGCTGCGCTCGATCGGCATCGGGGAACGCCTGCTGCCGCGCGCCGACTACACGCTGTGCCAGCAGGCGACGCTGATCGGATCGGGGCTGATCTGGAACCTCTATTTCGCGGTGCTGGCGCTGTCCTTCGGCTTCGTGCTGGCGACCGCGCTGGCCCTGGCCAGGACCAGCCCGAACCCCTGGCTGCGCAAGCCCGCGGATGCCTTCATCTTTGTCTTTCGCGGCAGCCCGCTGTTCATCCAGTTCTTCATCGCCTATGAATCGCTGGTGCTGCTGCCGCGCGCGGGCATCGACATCCTGGGCATGACCGTCCAGACCAGCTGGCTGACGCGGGCCTGGGCGGGGGCGCTGATCGTGCTGATCCTGAACACCGCCGCCTATAGCGCGCAGATCTTTCACGGCGCGCTGATGTCCGTCCCCAAAGGCGAGGTCGAGGCCGCCGACGCCTATGGCCTGACCGGGTGGAAGCGGTTCCGTAGGGTCATCTGGCCCACCATGCTGCGCCTGGCCTGGCCCAGCTACACGAACGAGGCGATCTTTCTGTTCCACGCCACGACGCTGGTCTATTTCAGCGGCTTTCCCGCGTTCCAGCAAAAGGGCGACGCGCTGTATTACGCCAGCTATTTCGCGGACCGGACCTTCAACCCCTTCGTGGCCTATCCGATCGCCGCCGCCTATTTCATCGCCGCGACCTTGGCTTTGATCTGGGTTTTCGGCAGGGTGAACCGGCGGTTGAACCGCCATCTTCCTGGTGCGGCCAGCCGCATCCGATACCGTCCCCAACTGATGAGATGACCCCATGGAATGGCTGCGCGAACACCCCGAGGTGAAGACGATCCGCGTGGCCGCCGCCGACCTGAACGGGGTCGCGCGGGGCAAGCGCATCCCCGCCCGCTATGCCGGCAAGCTGCTGGAGGAGGGGACCAAGTTTCCCTATTCCGTGCTGAACCTGGACATCTGGGGCGAGGATGTCGAGGACAGCCCGCTGGTCTTCGAATCCGGCGACCCTGACGGGCTGTTGCTGCCGACCGAGCGCGGGTTCCTGCCCATGCCCTGGCTGGACGCGCCGACCGGCCTGCTGCCCCTGTGGATGTTCCACCCCGACGGCAGCCCCTATGACGGCGATCCGCGCCAGGCGCTGGCCCGCGTGGCCGAACGCTATCAGGCGGCGGGGCTGGTGCCGGTCGTCGCGACCGAGCTGGAGTTCTTTCTGATCGACGACAGCGGCAAGACGCTGCGCGTGCCGCCCAGCCCGCGTTCGGGCAAACGGCGGACGGGGGGCGAGGTTCTGTCGCTGCGCGCGCTGGACGCGTTCGACCAGTTCTTCACCACACTCTACGAGGCGTGCGAGTCGATGGACATCCCGGCCGACACCGCCATCTCGGAGGCGGGGCCGGGCCAGTTCGAGATCAACCTGATGCACCAGGCCGATCCGCTGAAGGCCGCCGACGACACCTGGCTGTTCAAGATGCTGGTCAAGGGAATCGCGCGCTCCTACGGGTTCGCGGCCAGCTTCATGGCCAAACCCTACGAGATGTTCGCGGGCAACGGGATGCACATGCATTTCTCGATCCTGGACCGGTCGGGGCGCAATATCTTCGACGATGGCGGCGAGGAGGGGACCGAGGCGCTGCGCCAGGCCGTCGCTGGTTGCCTGCGCGCCATGCCCGGATCGACGCTGCTGTTCGCCCCGCACGAGAACAGCTATGACCGGCTGGTCCCCAATGCCCATGCGCCGACCGGCATCGGTTGGGCCTATGAGAACCGGACGGCGGCGATCCGCATCCCCTCGTCAGGCCCAAAGGCGCGCCGGATCGAGCATCGCGTGGCGGGCGGCGACGTGAACCCCTATCTGACCATCGCCGCCATCCTGGGCGCAGCGCTGAACGGCATGGAGGACCGGCTGGAGGCCCCCGCGCCTTTCAAGGGCAACGCCTATGACAAGAACTTGGCCCAGCTGCCGGGCGATTGGGGCGCCGCCATCGAGGCCTTTGACACCTGCCCCGAGATCCGCCGCATCCTGCCCGCGCATCTGGTCGACAACTACCTGATGACCAAGCGCCAAGAATTGCACTACATGGCCGAGCTGTCGGATGAGGAGACCGTCGAGCTGTATCTGGATACCGTTTGATTATGTAGCGACCACCGAAAAGCTGCCATTTTGCGGGGTTCGCTGCCATTCCGGCACGCATAAAACTGCCACGACGCAGGCGTTAACCGGGAGTATTTTTTCTCCTCAAATATCTAGGGCCTGTTGACGTTCATCTGATCTGAATGACTGTGGCTGCAATCGAGATGAATGCTGTGAAGCTTGCGTCTGTTTTGCACGAACGCATAGCGAT
>NZ_MEES01000036.1:0-23461 GCF_001724535.1 Paracoccus sp. SCN 68-21
TGTTGGCTGTCACTAAGAACTGACCCGGCAGCAGTCGGAATTGTCACTGAGAACTGACCCATGTGGAACCTTGCCTCTGACAGGATCTGTCGGGGGATATCGGAGTGATCGACATGGGATTTTTGAGCGTCATTCGACGTTGGGCATTGCGGGACAAGATGCCCATCCGCGAGATCGCGCGGCGGACCGGGCTGTCTCGCAACACCATCAAGAAGTATCTGCGGGCGGGGATCGTTGAACCCCGGCTCCAGACTCCGGCGCGGCCAAGCAAGCTGGGCCCGTATGCAGAGAAGCTGTCAGGCTGGCTGGTGACGGAGCAACGCAAGTCTCGCAAGGACCGGCGCACTGCCAAGCAGATGCACGCTGATCTGGTTCAGCTTGGCTATGACGGCTCGTATGAGCGAGTCGCAGCCTTTGTGCGGGCATGGAAGGGAGACCGCCAGCGCGCGCAGCAGACGACGGATCGCGGGACATTTGTGCCGCTAGTGTTCCAGCCAGGCGAGGCGTTTCAGTTCGACTGGAGCGAGGACTGGGCCCATGTCGGCGGCGAGCGCATCAAGTTGCAGGTGGCCCACATCAAGCTGTCGCACAGCCGCGCGTTCCTGGTCAGGGCCTATCTGCTCCAGACCCACGAGATGTTGTTCGACGCGCATTGGCACGCGTTCCGGGTCTTCGAGGGCGTGCCGGGCCGCGGGATCTACGACAACATGAAGACGGCGGTGGATCGCGTGGGCGTGGGCAAGAAGCGCGATGTGAATGCGCGGTTCATGGCAATGACCAGCCACTATGTGTTCGAGCCCGACTTCTGCAACCCGGCGGCGGGCTGGGAGAAAGGACAGGTCGAGAAGAACGTCCGCGATGCGCGACACCGGCTCTGGCAGGTGATGCCAGCCTTCTCAGATAGCGATGCGCTGAATGACTGGCTTGAAGAGCGCTGCAAGGTTCTGTGGGCCGAGACTGCGCATGGCACTTTGTCTGGCAGCTTTGCCGATGTCTGGGAAGCCGAGAAGCCTGCGCTGATGCCGTTGCCCACAGCCTTCGATGGCTATGTCGAGCAAAGCAAGCGGGTGTCGCCGACCTGCCTGATCACCTTCGAGCGCAATCGCTACTCTGTGCCGGCCAGCTTCGCGAACCGCCCCGTCAGCCTGCACATCTACCCCGATCGGCTGGTGATCGTGGCCGAAGGGCACGTGGTCTGCGCGCATGCGCGCATCATCGAACGGTCCCACCGGCAACCTGGCCGCGTCGTTTATGACTGGCGCCATTACCTCGCCCCTCGCCATTGTCCTCGGACCGATGGCGGACAGTGGCTCGATCCAGCGCAAGCCGGGGGCGCTGCGTAACGGCGCCCCGTTCGTCGAGATGCCGGAGGCGTTCCGCCAGTTGCAGGGACAGATGCTGCGCAAGCCTGGCGGGGATCGCGAGATGGTCGAGATCCTGTCCCTGGTTCTGCAACACGATGAACAGGCCGTGCTCTGTGCCGTGGAAATGGCACTGGAGGCGGGGGTGCCGACCAAGACGCATGTGCTGAATCTGCTCCACAGGCTGGTGGACGGCACGCCGGCAGATCAGCCGGATGTGACCCCGCCAGAAGCTCTGGCTCTGCGCAAGGAACCACAGGCGAATGTTGCGCGGTATGACGGTCTGCGACGGCCCCTGGACGCGGGAGGCACACGCCATGCGTCATGATCCCGCCGGCGCCGCCATCGTCATCATGGCTCGCGCAGCCTGAAGATGCCAGGCATGGCGCAGGCCGTGCATGATCTCATGGAGCAAGGTGCGCCAGCATTCGAAGCCGCGATGCCGATGCTATCGCAGCTGCTCAAGGCTGAGATGGCCGAACGCGAGGTGCGCTCCATCTCCTATCACATGAAGGCCGCGCGCTTCCCGGCCTACAAGGACCTGTCCGGCTTCGACTTCGGCGCCAGTGAGGTCAACGAAGCCCTCGTGCGCCAGCTGCATCGGTGCGAGTTCATGGACGCGGCCGAGAATGTAGTGCTGATCGGCGGACCCGGCACCGGGAAGAGCCATGTCGCGACCGCCATCGGCGTCCAGGCCATCGAGCACCACCGCAAACGCGTGCGCTTCTTCTCAACCGTCGAGCTGGTGAATGCGCTGGAACAGGAAAAGGCTCAAGGACGGGCCGGGAAGATCGCCGAGGCGCTGGTGAAGACCGAATTGGTGATCCTTGACGAGCTCGGATACCTGCCCTTCAGCGCCTCGGGCGGAGCGCTGCTGTTCCACCTGCTGAGCAAGCTCTACGAGCGCACCAGCGTCGTCATCACCACGAACCTCAGCTTCAGCGAATGGGCCACGGTCTTTGGTGATGCCAAGATGACCACGGCCTTGCTCGACCGTCTCACCCATCGCTGCCACATCCTCGAGACCGGCAACGACAGCTATCGCTTCAAGGCCAGCTCCGAGACAGCAAAAAAGAAACGGAAGGAGGCAGCATCATTGACCCCAGCATGAACCAGCACACATAACGACCGGGCGGGTCAGTTCTCGGTGACAATGCCGGGTCAGTTCTCAGTGACAGCCAACACCAGCCTGGCGAATGCCCGGAGAGGGCCGAAATTGTCAGCCGGTGTATGAGTTTGCTCCCTGTCGTGCTGACCGGCCTTTTCCTGCAAAGCTGCGATGCGCTTTGCCCCCAAGTCCGCTCGATCCGCTTTGGTATTCGGAGGCGTTTGCTCGCTTATTCCCATGTCCTTGGCCCCGGAACTGACACGGGAAAAATAGCAGATGGCTGTCTCGGGTGATAACTGCGGCGCGAGGCGCAAGCTAATACTCTTCCAAATTACGTCAGCTTTGCTGCTGCAAAGGAAGAATAGTGGCCACTTGAGGAACACTTCAGTGGCAATCAACAACAACGGGAAAATGGTCGGAGCGAGAGGATTCGAACCTCCGACCCCCTGCTCCCGAAGCAGGTGCGCTACCAGGCTGCGCTACGCTCCGACCGTAGGATGGGCAGTTAGCGCGCCGCCTGTCCGAATGCAAGCCCTCAGCTGCGGGGGGGCCACAATCTTTGCAGGATCGTGGATTTGGGCGCCGTCACCGTCTCGGTCCGCAGGCGGGCGCTGGTGGCGGGGCGGTTCGCGCTGACGCCGCCGCGGCTCTCGCGCCAGACGATGTAGATGCCCGAGGCGATGATCACCCCCGCACCCAGCAGGGTGGCGGGGTCGACCCCCTCTCCGAACAGGAACCAGCCATAGGCGGTCGCCCAGAGGATCTGCGAATACTGCATCGGCGCCACGATGGCGGCCTCTCCGGCGCGATAGGCCATGATGACCAGGAACCCGCCCATCAGGCCCAGGGCCGCGATGATGCCGGTCATCGCCAGGTGGATCAGCTCCATCGGCTCATAGCTGATCGACAGGGCCGCGCCGGTCGCGAAAAAGTTGCCCAGCATCGGCCACATCATCAGGACCATCGGCCGCTCGGCCCGGCCAAGGCGGCGGATGATGACCGCAGCCATGGCGCTGGCGACAGCGCCTGCCATGGCCGCCGCATGGCCCAGCTGCAGCTCCTGCCCGCCGGGGCGCAGCACGATCAGCACGCCCGACAGGCCCACCACCACCGCCGCCCACCGGTGCAGCCCGACCTTTTCCCCGAGCAGCGGGATCGACAGGATGGTGATCAGCAGGGGCGTCGTGAACAGGATCGCATAGACCTGCGTCAGCGGCAGGGTCGAGAAGGCATAGAACCCCGCCGCCCCCGCCACCACCGCACACAGCGTGCGCAGGATCACCCAGCCGGGGTTGTTGGGGCGCAGCGTGCCCGGCTGGGGGTCGCGCATCAGCACGATGCTGACCAGCGGAAAGGACAGCAGGGAGGCGAAGAACAGGATCTGCAACGCCGGATAGGACGCGCCCAGGGTCTTGATGATCACGTCATGCGTGGCATAGAGGCCCATCGCCGCCAGCTGCAGCAGCGCGCCCTTGACGTTGCCGGTCAGCGCCAATCAGGCCTCCAGCGCGGCGATGATGGCGTCGCCCATCTGCGACGTGCTGACCGGAGTGCCGCCTTCGGGGCCCATCAGGTCGGCGGTGCGGACGCCATCGGCCAGGACGCGCTCGACCGCGGCCTCCAGCTGATCGGCCGCAGCACCCTCGCCGAACGAATAGCGGAGCGCCATCGCGAAGGACAGGATGCAGGCGATGGGGTTGGCCAGCGCCTTCCCCGCGATGTCGGGGGCCGATCCGTGGACAGGCTCGTACAGCGCCTTGGGGCGGCCGTTGGGCATCACCGCGCCCAAGGATGCCGACGGCAGCATCCCCAGCGACCCGGTCAGCATCGCCGCCGCATCCGACAGGATGTCGCCGAACAGGTTGTCGGTCACGATCACGTCGAACTGGCGCGGCGCGCGCACCAGCTGCATCGCGCCGTTGTCGGCATACATGTGCGACAGGTCCACGTCCGGATATTCGTTCTGATGCACCCAGGTCACTTCCTCGCGCCACAGGATGCCCGATTCCATCACATTGGCCTTTTCCATCGAACAGACCTTGTTGCCGCGCGCGCGGGCCAGCGCGAAGGCGGCGCGGGCCACGCGGCGGATCTCTCCGCTGGTGTAACGCTGGGTGTTGATGCCGACGCGGCCACCCTCGTTCTCGGGGTTGTTGTCGTCGGAATGGATGCCGCGCGGTTCGCCGAAATAGACGCCCGAGGTCAGCTCGCGCACGATCAGGATGTCCAGACCCGCCACGACCTCACGCTTCAGGCTGCTGAAATCGGCCAGCGCGTCGAAACATTGCGCCGGGCGCAGGTTGGCGAACAGGTCCATCTCCTTGCGCAGGCGCAGCAGGCCCCGTTCGGGTTTGACGCTGAAATCCAGCACGTCGTATTTGGGGCCGCCCACCGCGCCCAGCAGGACCGCATCCACCGCCTGCGCCCGCGCCATGGTCGCATCCGCCAGCGGCACGCCATGCGCGTCATAGGCCGCGCCGCCCACCAGATCGTGGGTCACGTCGAACGCCATGCCGCGGTTCACCTGGAACCAGTCGATGACCTTGACCACCTCGGCCATGACCTCGGGGCCGATCCCGTCGCCGGGCAGGATGAGAAGCGAATAGCGGTCGGACATGATCCCTCCTTCAGGTGCCCGCCGGGGACAGGGCGGGCTGCCGGTCCGGGTTAGACCCCGCCTGACGCGCGGTCAAGATTCCCGCCCCCGCTCACGACAGTTTGGGTTGCACCCTGCGGCGCGCTGGCCGACCCTGTCCGCCGACCGTGACTGCGCACGAGGACCGTGATGACCCGTTGGACTGCCCTGATGATCGCCGCCGCGACGGCATTGACGCAACCTGCCCTGGCGCAGACCTCGGACGGGGTGCCGGGCGACCGGGTGGTCGTGCCGCTGCCGGACGTGTCCGGCCTGTCCGATGACGCAGCGCAGGCGCTGGCGCACGATCTGGCGCAGATGACCGTGATCACCGCCGAATGCCCCGAACATGATGTCAGCGGCCCGGAATTCCAGCTGATGGCCGGCACCACCGATGCGCTGACCGAACGGCTGGGCCTGGACCCGGTCAGCTATGACCGCGACTATGTCCGTCCCGCCTTTTCCGTGATGTCCGAGGCCGATGCCTGCGACCGCCTGGGCCCGCAGGTCCCCGAGATGATCGCCCGGCTGGAGGGCATGGGCGGCAGCACCCAGCCCGTGACGCCGGGCCTGGCCGAGGCCGCCGCCGCCGAGGCCGCAGCCGATGCCGACACCGAAACGGACGCCCCCGCACAGTAACCCCTGCCCGATATCCCCCTGACGGTGATGCCCCGGCGCGACGCCGGGGCCGCCGGTGATTTGCACATCTTGCAGATTCCGCGCGCTTGCCCCAGCGTGCCGCCGGGGAACGGAGGGTCGTCGTGATGCTGAAGGCCGGATTGGTCAGCCTGGTGCTGGCCTATATGCTGTCGCAATTCTATCGGGCGTTTCTGGCCGTGCTGGCGCCGGTGCTGCAGGATCAGGTGGGGGCCGGGCCGGGCGATCTGGCCCTGTCCTCGGGGCTGTGGTTCATCGCCTTTGCCGCCATGCAGCTTCCGGTGGGCGCGGCCCTGGACCGGTTCGGGCCGCGCCGCACGGTCGCCTGGCTGATGGGGCTGGGCGGGGCCGGGGGGGCGGTCGTCTTTGCGCTGGCCACCGCGCCCTGGCACCTGCATGTCGCCATGACGCTGCTGGGCATCGGCTGTTCGCCGGCGCTGATGGGGCCGTATTACATCTTTGCGCGCGAATATCCGCAGGCGGCCTTTGGTGCGCTGGCGGGGATGCTGGTGGGCTTTGGCTCTCTGGGCAACATCCTGGGCGCATCGCCGCTGGTCTGGGTGATCGAGGCCGCGGGCTGGCGCCAGACGCTCTGGGGGCTGGCTGCGGTGACGCTGGGGGTGGCGGCGCTGGTCCTGGCGGCGGTGCGCGACCCGGCGCGGCTGGGCGCGGGCCATCCGCAGGGGTCCATCGGCCAGATCCTGCGCCTGCGCGGGCTGTGGTTCATCCTGCCGCTGTTCGGTGTGAACTATGCGGTGACGGCGGCGATCCGCGGCCTGTGGGCCGCCCCCTGGCTGACCGAGGTGCATGGCGCCGACGCCACCCAGATCGGCCGCGTGACGCTGGCCATGGGGCTGGCGATGGTCGCGGGCAGCTTTGCGGTCGGGCCCGCCGCGCGGCTGGCCGGAGGGGCGCGGCGCGCGGTGATGATCTTTTCGGCGGTGATGATCGCGGTGATGGGGGTGATGGTGCTGCAACCCACGCTGCCGCTGGCGGTGGTGACGGTGCTGCTGGTGGTGCTGGGTTTCTTCGGCTCGGCCTATCCGCTGCTGATGGCGCATGGGCGGGGGTTTCTGCCACCGCATCTTGTGGGTCGGGGGATGACCTTCCTCAACATGATGTCGATCGGCGGGGTGGGGGTGATGCAATTCGCCTCGCGGCCGGTCTATGCGGCGGCGCAGGGCGCCTACCCTCCGGCGCAGGCCTTCGCTATGCTGTGGCTGTTCTTCCTGATCCCCTTGGCGATCGGGTTCCTGCTGTATTTCCTGACGCCCGAGGCACCCGCCCATGCCCCCGACCCAGACTGATCCGCTGATCGTCGCACCGAACCTGAAACGCCGCCTGTCGGGCGTCACGGCGACGGTGGTCCGGCTGATCCCGGTGCAGGCGCGGATGATCGACATCCGCGCGACCGGCCCCGGCCTGCCTGCCGACATCCCCCACATCCCGCTGTGGCGCGCGGCCACCCTGCCCCGCGACCGCTGGCGGGTCTGGCACGCGCGCCGCAATACCGAAATGGCGCTGGGCCTGATCCTGCGCCGCATCCTGCGCCGCAGATACCGCCTGCTGTTCACCTCCGCCGCACAACGCAAGCACACCGGCTTTACCCACTGGCTGATCCGGCAACAGGACGCGCTGATCGCGACCTCGCCCCAGGCCGCCAGCTATCTGGAGCGTCCCGCGACCGTCATCCTGCACGGCGTGGACACCGACGTGTTCCACCCCAGCCCCGACCGCGCCGCCCTGCGCGCCCGACTGGGCCTGGACCCCGACGCCATCCTGATCGGCTGCTTTGGCCGCATCCGCGCGCAGAAGGGCGTCGATCTGCTGGTCCAGGCGGGGCTGGAGCTGCTGCCCACCCGCCCACGCGCCCAGATCGTCTTCACCGGCCGCATCACCCCCGACAACCGCGCCTTTGCCGACGACCTCCAGGCGCGCATCAAGGCCGCCGGGCTGGAAAACCGCATCCGTTTCCTGGGCGAGCTGCCGTGGGAACAGGTGATCGCCCATTACCAGGCCCTCGACCTCTTTGCCGCCCCCGCCCGATGGGAGGGCTTCGGCCTGACCCCGCTGGAGGCCGCCGCCTGCGCCGTCCCCACCGTCGCCGCCCGCGTCGGCGCCTATGAGGCGCTGATCCGCGACGGCCAGACCGGCAGCCTGGTCCCCAAGGACGACGCCCCCGCCCTGACCGCCGCGCTGGCCCGCTGGCTGGACGACGATGCGGGCCGGGCCGCCGCCGGTCAGGCCGCCCGCGCCCATGTCGCGGCCAACCACGCGATCGCGGCCGAGGCGCAGGCCATCACCGCCGTCTATCGGTCGCTTCTGTGAACCGCCTGGCCTTCGCCACCGCGCGGCTGATGCGCCGCGACGCCCCGCTGGCGGCGCTGTCCGTGCCGCAATCCGCGCTGCTGGCCGACCTCAGCGGACAGCGGGTCGCGCTGATCGGCAATGCCCGCGCGCTGGCCGACCGGACGCATGGGGCGCAGATCGACGCCGCCTGTCGCGTCATCCGCATCAACCGCGCGCCGATGCCCGACGCCACCAGCCATGGCACGCGCACCGACTGGCTGGCGCTGGCCACGCGGCTGCCCGACGCGGACCGCGCGCGGCTGGCGCCGGGCCGCATCCTGTGGATGTCGCCCAAGCGCAAGCGGCTGGATTGGGCCATCGCCTCCAGCGAGGGGTTCTACCTGCACCCGCTGGCCGATATCGACCTGCTGGCGGGCAGGCTGGGTGCGCCGCCCACAACCGGCGCCATGATGATCGACCTGCTGCTGCGCAGCGACTTGGCCAGCCTGACGCTGTATGGCTTCGACTTCTTCGCCAGCCTGTCGCTATCGGGGCGGCGCGCGGCCGCCGATGTGCCGCATGATTTCGCAGCCGAGGCCGCCTGGGTGGCCGATCTGTTGCAGCGCGACCACCGTCTGACGCTGATCCGCTAGACGGCCCTTGCGCGGCCTGCATGCTGTGCAATCCTGTCCGCTTCCCCAGAACGGGGCACCAAGCAGACAGGGAGAAACCCATGACCACCCTCAAGGCCGCCCTGGCCTCAACGGCGCTGATCTGCGCCACCCCGGCGCTGGCACAGGATTTCGGCGCCTATGGCTATGACACCATGCGCAGCCTAGCGCTGGATTATCCGGGCCGCTTCACCGGCACCCCGGACAGCGGCACGACCTTTTTCAACGCGGCCGAATACATGCGCGGGCGGCTGTCCTTTGGCGGCAATGCCGTCACGCGGCAGGATTTCATCGCCACCAACCGCCGCACGGGGGCGACGCTGGGCCCGTCGCAGAACCTCGTCGTGTCGATGCCGGGGGCGGATGGCCGCTTTCTGGTCGTGGGCGCGCATTTCGACACGGCGGGCACCTCGCCCGACCTGCAGGGGGTTGGATGACAACGCCTCGGGCGCGGGGGTGCTGACCGAACTGGCCGGCCATATGTCGGGGCTGGACACCGATCTGGGCCTGGAATTCGTGGCCTTCGGCGCCGAGGAGGTCGGCCTGCAGGGCGCCGCCCATTACGTCCAGACGCTGGGCGAGCGTCGCGACGACATGGCCGGCATGATCAATATCGACAGCCTGATCACCGGCGATTTCATGTATGCCCATGCCGGGACCGAATATCTGGATGACCCGGCGCTGCTGTCGCTGTGGTCCCGCGCGCAGGACATCGCCCGCGATATGGGCATCGACCTGCGCAGCAATCCGGGCCGCAACCCGGACTATCCGATCAACACGGGCTGCTGTTCGGACGCCGCGGTGTTCGAGGGTTACGGCATCCCGATCCTATGGCTGGAATCGACCAACTGGGATCTTGGCGATCTGGACGGCTATACCCAGACCGACAACCCGGCGATCCCCGGCGGATCGACCTGGCACGACCCGGTCGAGGACAACTGGGAGTTCCTGCTGGCCGCCCTGGGGCCTGAGCGGTTCGAACAGCGCATGCGCGACTATGCCCGCATCCTGACCCGACTGCTGGTCGAGGAGACCGGCGCCGACCTGATCGCCTCGTCGCAGGATGCGGCCCTGTCGGCGGCGCAGATCGCCGATCTGGCCACCCGTCAGCAGGCCGACCTGGCGGCGCTGTCGCTGCGCGCCACCCGCGACCGCCTGGGGGCCGACGGCGCCATCGGGCAGATCACGCCCTCCATCGCGGTGCAGGGGCTGGCCACGCCGGACAGCAGCGCCACCTTTGGCCGCGATGGCGGGGCGGCGCTGATGGCGCGGGTGGGGGTGGCCTATCAGGCGGCGCCCGGCCTGTCGCTGGGCGGCCAGCTGGCCTATGCGCGCACGGGCGACGACCTGCGCAGCGGCGATGATCTGGAATCGACCGCCTATCAGCTGTCGCTGGACGCTGCCTATACGATGAACGACGACTGGGTCGTGGGCGCGGTCAGCTGGGGCAAGTCCGACCTGGAGGGCACGCGCGACTTCGTGCTGCGCTCGGGGCTGGGGGCGACCATCGTTGCACGTGATTTCGACTGGTCGACCAATGCCTATACCCTGGGCGCGCGGGTCCAGGCGGGGCGCGACTATGCCACCGCCACGGGGGTGACATACGGCCCGGTCGTGGGGCTGGACTACAGCCGCACCCGCATCGGCGGCTTTTCCGAAGGGTCGGGCGACCGTCGCGCCGTCACCTATGCGAGCCAGGCCATCGAAAGCCTTGAGGTTCAGCTGGGCGGCCGCGTCGGCACCGATCTGGACGTGGCGGGGCGCCCCGTCGCGCTGTCGGCGCAAGGCGCGCTGGTCCATGACCTGGCCGAAGGCGCACCCTCGCGCATCCGCGTGACCGATGCCTCGGGCACCGATCGCCAGGTGACGCTGGACGGGCAGGACCGCAACTTTGTCCGCCTGGGCCTCTCGGCCAGCACGGCGCTGTCGGACCAGGCGGATGCCTGGGTGACGCTGGACAGCCGCATCGGCCATGATGCGGGCTCTCAGGCGACGGTCGGCGCGGGCCTGGGTCTGCGCTTCTGAGGCGACCGTTGCGCGCGCGGGGCTTGCTGCGCGCGCAAGCGGTGTACACCCTGTGCACGCCCGGTGCATCGGGCGTGCATACCCGGTGCGGGCGGTTTTACCAGGCCCCGCTGGCTGGGACCGCACCGCCGTGCCGGGCGTGTTGCGCGGTGCCGGGTTGCAACGCGCGCTGGCGTTGCGTGCGTTTTTGCGCTAGACGCCCCGGACCGCAGAAAAAGGAGTCCCCCCGAAATGGGTTACAAAGTCGTCGTCGCCGGCGCCACGGGCAATGTGGGCCGCGAAATGCTGAACATCCTGGACGAACGCCAGTTCCCCGTGGACGAGATCGCCGTGCTGGCCTCGCGCCGCAGCCAGGGCACCGAGGTCAGCTTTGGCGACAAGACTTTGAAGATCAAGGATATCGAGCAGTTCGACTGGACCGGCTGGGACATCGCGCTGTTCGCCATCGGATCGGACGCCACCAAGATCCACGCCCCCAAGGCCGCGGCCGCGGGCTGCGTGGTGATCGACAACTCGTCGCTCTATCGCTACGACCCCGACGTGCCGCTGATCGTGCCGGAAGTGAACCCCGAGGCGATCCACGGCTATGCGAAAAAGAACATCATCGCCAACCCCAACTGCTCGACCGCGCAGATGGTCGTGGCGCTGAAGCCGCTGCATGACCGCGCCCGGATCAAGCGCGTGGTTGTCTCGACCTATCAATCGGTTAGCGGCGCGGGCAAGGACGGCATGGACGAGCTGTGGGACCAGACCAAGGGCATGTACGTGCCGGGTCAGGAAAAGGCCCCCAACAAGTTCCAGAAGCAGATCGCCTTCAACGTGATCCCGCAGATCGACGTCTTCATGGAAGACGGCTCGACCAAGGAAGAATGGAAGATGGTCGTCGAGACCAAGAAGATCATGGACACGTCGATCAAGGTCACCGCGACCTGCGTCCGCGTCCCGGTCTTTGTCGGCCATTCGGAATCGATCAACATCGAATTCGAGGACTTCCTGGACGAAGACGAGGCCCGCGACATCCTGCGCGAGGCCCCCGGCGTCATGGTCATCGACAAGCGCGAGCCCGGCGGCTACATCACCCCCGTCGAATGCGTGGGCGATTACGCGACCTTCATCAGCCGCATCCGCCAGGACGGCACGGTCGAGAACGGCCTGAACCTGTGGTGCGTCAGCGACAACCTGCGTAAGGGCGCGGCCCTGAACGCGGTCCAGATCGCGGAACTGCTGGGCAACCGGGTGCTGAAAAAGGGCTGATCCGCGTCAGACCGGATTGCTGGGGGGCGGCGTGGCAAGGGCCATCGCCGCCCTCATGCTGTCGGAGCCCGTCTTCGCGCCGATACCGATCATGCCGCCGTGCCGGACAGGTTCAACCCGCAGCCCAGGGGCATCACCGCGGCCTATCCAGCCCGGATCATCGGCTGGCGGCCCGACCCCATACGGGTCAGATCGACACCCACCGCCGGCCGCCATCCTCTGCCTGCAGCAGTGTGCCCTGGCTGATGTCATGGACCAGCCCGTGCAGCGACATCTCTCCGGCCTCGACGGCCGAGCGGACAAAGGGGAAGGTCAGCAGGTTCTCCAGCGACACCAGCACGGCCTCGCGCTCCAGCGCGCTGACCTGATCCTCGGCGGGCAGGTCCTTCACGCGGTCGTATCCAGGGCGCAGGATGTCCATCCAGCGACCAACAAAGCTGGTCTTTTCCTCCAGCTCGGGGGCGGCGCCCGAACACATCGCGTGACAGCCCTGCACGCCCCCGCAATTGGTGTGGCCGACCACGATCAGATGCGCCACCTTGAGCGCCGCCACCGCATATTCCACCGCGGCCGAGGTGCCGTGCTGCAACCCGTCGGGGGCATAGGCGGGCACCAGGTTGGCGATGTTGCGGTGGATGAAGAACTCTCCCGAATCGGCGCCGAAGATGCTGGTGACATGAACCCGGCTGTCACAGCAGGAAATCACCATCGCGCGCGGACGCTGACCCTCGGTGGCCAGGCGGCGGAACCAGGCGGCGTTCTCGTTGTACGACGTCGCCTTCCAGCCGTGATAGCGCTTGATCAGATATTGCGGCAACGGAGACAGGTTGTGCATCTGGAACCTCGCTTTCTGCCAGCGTGATAGGCCGGAGTTGAGACAAATTCGAGCCTTTTATGCGGTCCCGCTCAAGGGTTTCTTCACCGACAGGCGCCATGGTCGGCCCGTGCGGGGACAGATCCCTTCGGAGGTGCGGATGGCACAAATATCGGCTTTGGCCGTATCTGAGGTGGTCCGCGTGGACAGCCGTCGCGTGGCAGAGATCGTGACCGAGCTGGGCGAGACGGCGGCCCAGCACGTCATCGGGCTGGCGCTGGAACAGCTGGCGGCCGCCCTGACGACGGTGGATGAGGCGCTGCAGGCGGGCGACATGGGGCAGGCGGTGGCCCAGGCCGAACGCATGTCGCGGCTGGCCTGGCAGATCGGGCTTTTGTCGCTGGCGGGCGTGGCGATGGACCTGGGCAGCACGGCGGAACGCGGCGACATGGCGGCGCTGGCGGCGATCCGGGCGCGGCTGTTGCGGGTGGGCAACCGCTCGCTGACGGCGATCTGGGACCGGACCGCCCTGGGCTGAGGTTGCAGGCGGCGCCCGGTCCTGTAGGCTGGCCCGGCAACTGCCAAGGACCTGCCCATGACCCCGGAACTCGCGCCCGCCTCCGACACCACCCTGCCGCTGTGGCTGGTCTGGTCCGGCGACCCCCTGCCCGATGACGCGGGCAGCTGGCCCCAGGCCAGCGGCTTTGCAGGCAAGACCGGGCAGATCTGCCTGCTGCCCGATGCGCAAGGCGGGCTGCGCGGCGCGATCATGGGCCTGGGGACCCGCGCGCAGGCCGGGCGCGACCGCTTTGCGCTGGCCCGCGCGGCGGCGCTGCCGGTGGGCGATTGGCATCTGGCGGCCCTGCCCCAGGGGCTGGACCCCGATCAGCTGGCCTTGGGCTGGCTGCTGGGCCAATACCGCTTCACCCGCTACAAGGGCGCGCCCGTGCAGGGCCCGCGCCTGGTCTGCCCCGCAGGGGTCGATGCCGACCGCCTGCTGGCCATCGCCGGGGGCGAGTTCCTGACCCGCGACCTGATCAACACCCCCGCCAGCGACCTTGGCCCCGACAAGCTGGAGGCCGCTGCCCGCGCCTTGGCCAATGACATCGGCGCGCGGGTCGAAGTGATCTGCGGCGGCCAGCTGCTCAAGCAGAACTTTCCGCTGATCCATGCGGTGGGCCGCGCCTCGGCCAGCGAACCGCGGCTGATCGACATCCGCTTGGGCGATGCGGGGCCGATGCTGACCATCGTGGGTAAGGGGGTCTGCTTTGACACCGGCGGCCTGAACCTGAAACCCGGCGCGTCGATGGGGCTGATGAAAAAGGACATGGGTGGGGCTGCGACCGCGCTTGGCCTGCTGAAGATGCTGGCGCGCAGCGGGGCGGCGTCGGGCCTGCGCCTGCGCGTGCTGATCCCGGCGGTGGAAAACAGTGTCGCGGGCAATGCCTTCCGCCCCGGCGACGTGCTGCCCTCGCGCAAGGGCCTGACGGTCGAGGTCAACAACACCGATGCCGAGGGGCGGCTGGTCCTGGCCGACGCCATGACCTACGCGGCCGAGGAAAACCCCGACCTGATGATCACCCTGGCCACCCTGACCGGGGCCGCGCGGGTGGCGCTTGGCCCCGACCTGCCCCCCTTCTACTGCGACGACGATGCGACGGCGGCCGCGATCCAAGGCGCGGGCATGGCAGTGGGCGACCCGGTCTGGCGCATGCCCTTCTGGGAGGCCTATGAGCCACAGATCGAACCGGCAATCGCCGATCTGGACAACGCCCCCTCGGGCGGCATGGCGGGCTCGATCACCGCCGCCCTGTTCCTGCGCCGCTTCGCGGAGGGCGCGGGCCGATATGCACATTTCGACATCTATGGCTGGCAGCCCTCTGCCGCCCCCGGCCGCCCCAAGGGCGGGGTCGGACAGGCCGCGCGCGCGCTGATGGCCGCGCTACCGCAGATACTGGCGCGCTGATGGACCGCCGCCTGACCCCGGCCACCGACCGCGTCGCGCTGGACAGCCTGCGCGGCCTGCTGGACCGCCCGGCCTGGACCCCAGGCGAACCCGCGCGCCTGGCCATCCCGCTGGCGGACCTGCTGACCGCGCCCGACGGCCGTCGTGACCGGCAGGTGCTGTTCGGGGCCGACCTGACCGTGATCGAGCGCCGCGACGGGATGAGCTTTGTCCAGGCCGCCCTGGACGGCTATTGCGGCTGGCTGCCCGACACCGCGCTGACCCGCGACCGGCCCCCCGTCACGCATCGGGTGACGGCCCCCGCCACGCATGTCTATCTGGAACCCGACATGAAGCGCCCCGAGCGGATGTCCCTCTCCCTGGGCGCCCGCCTGTCGGTGACCGGGGTCCACGACGGCTTTGCCACCCTGGCCACCGGCGGCCATGTTCCAGTGCAACATATCGGCGACGGGCCCGCCCCAGACCCCGTCGCCGTGGCCGAAAGCCTGGCTGGCACACCCTATCTGTGGGGCGGCAACAGCCGGTCGGGCATCGACTGCTCTGGCCTGGTCCAGGCCGCGCTGTCCGCCTGCGACATCGCCTGCCCCGGCGACAGCGACCTGCAACGGGAGGCCTTCCCCCCCACCGACACCATCGACCGCGGCGACCTGCTGTTCTGGCCCGGCCATGTCGCCATGGCCCTGTCTGCCGACAGGATGATCCACGCGACCGCCTGGACCATGAGCGTCACGCAGGAACCCATCGCCCACGCGATCAGCCGCATCGACGCCGCAGGCCAAGGCCCATTCCAAGGCGCGCGCCGCCCCCCTTCTTCTTCATGACAATATCCCGCAGGGACGGGGGCAGCGCCCCCCAGCCCGGCCTACAGGTTGAACACCCGGTCCGGCTGAACCATCCCGCCCTGATAACGGCCGATGCAGACCGGCCCCTTGGCGTCCTGAACCCAGACCAGCTCGCCCCATTCGGCGCCGCCCGTCACCTCGCCGGGATTGCCGTTGCGGATGCGGATGCCGCCCTCGACGGTCGCGCGCAGCATCGGCAGATCGGCCAGCCCCGTCTCCAGTGGCAGGATCTGCGTCTCCAGCCAGTCCTGCGCCTCGCGGTCCACGCGGTCGAAGGCCACGCCATGTTCGGCCTCGAACGGCCCCGACCAGGTGCGGCGCAGATGCGCGACATGGCCCAGACAACCCAAGGCCCGGCCCAGGTCACGCGCGATCGAGCGGACATAGCCGCCCTTGCCGCAGACCATTTCCAGGCGGGCGGTGTCGGCCTGGGCCTCCAGCAGGGTCAGGCTGTCGACCCACAGCGGGCGCGCGGCCAGCTCCATCTCGACGCCCTCGCGGGCCAGGTCATAGGCCCGCTCGCCCTCGACCATCACGGCAGAAAAGGCGGGCGGGACCTGCATGATGTCGCCGGTGAACCCCGCCAGCGCGGCCTCGATCTGCGCGGCAGAGGGGCGCGCACCGGCGGTCCGCACCACGGTCCCCGAGGCATCGTCGGTCGTCGTCTCCGACCCCCAGTTCACCACGAAATCATAGCATTTCAGCGCATCCGTGACGATGGGGACGGTCTTGGTCGCCTCGCCCAGGGCGATGGCCAGCACGCCGGTCGCGTCGGGGTCCAGCGTGCCGGCATGGCCCGCCTTCTTGGCGTCCAGCGCCCACCGCACCTTGGCCACCACGGCGGTCGAGTTGACCCCCGCGGGCTTGTCCACGATCAGCCAGCCGTTGATGTCCCGGCCCTTCTTGCGCGCCATGGTAACTCCTGCAAAACAAGGGCCGGGGGATAGACCCGCGGCCCGCAAGGGTCAACCGTCCTGCTCGACCAGGCCGATGATCGGCCCCATGCTGCGCCCGAAATCCGCCCGCCGCACCGATGGCGCATATAGCCTGGAGATCGAGCCGTCGAAATACAGCGCATCGCGCACGCCCAGCCCGTCGCGAAAGAACCGCCCGAATTCGTGAAACGTCACCGGCCTGTTCGAGATGGCGAACCACGCCGTCTGCCCGTCGGGCGCCACGCCCACGCCGTTGCGGATATAGCGGCTGTCGCTGTCGACCAGGAACCGGGGGTGCAGATCGCCGTCGATGACCAGCATCGGCCCCGACTGGCTGGCCAGCCGGCAACCGGGCCGCGCCTCGGCGAAGGCCCGCGATTCGATCACCTGAAAGGGCCGCGCGCCGCCGGTGCAAAAGACCCCGTTGGGCAGCATCCCGAAATTGTCGCGGCTGGCCCCGGTGACGATGGGCGACAGCTCGACCCCGTCCACGACCAGCAGGCCCACGGGCCGATAGTCGGCGTGGAACATGCCCGCGTTCATGGCGAAGGACAGCGTCTCGTCCGGACCAAGCGTCCGGCGCACATTGGCGAATGTGCGCAGCGGCGCGCCGTCCGCGCCGTCCTGGAACAGCCGCAGCGCGGGCTCCTGCGCGGCCTCGACAGCACACAGGACATAGCCCTGGCCGTCATGATCCACCCGTTCGCATTGCGCGGCACCCCCGGGCAGCAGGGTCGCGACCAGCATGCCCGCGGCCACCGCCGCCAGGCGCGGCAGATCAGGCGTCATCGTCTTCGCGGTCGGGGGCCTCGACATCGCGGCGGACGCGCTCGTCCTCGAACAGGCGGCGGGTGTCGTCCATGCGATCGAACGTCTCGTCCAGCTGGAACCGCAGCTCGGGCGCGTATTTTAGCGTCATGGCCTTGGCGACCAGGTGGCGCAGCTCGGGCGTGTTGCGGCGCAGGGCCAGCAGCGCCTCGGGCGCGTCGCGACCGCCCAGGGGCAGCACGAAGGCCGTCGCCACCTTGAGGTCGGTCGACATCGAGACCTCGGCCACGGTGATCGAGTGGCGGTTCAGGTCGGGGTCATGCACATCCGCCCGCGCAAGCACGTCGGACAGGGTGCGGCGGATCAGTTCGCCCACGCGCAGCTGGCGCTGCGCCTTGGAGCCTTGACCCTGGGAATTGCGGTTCTGTGCCATGCGCCCCGATGTAGGGGGTCGCGGGCCGCGCCGCAACCTTGTATCACGCGACCAAAGCCAACAGGGGTGGACCATGAGCGATTTGCAGAACACCGATCAGCCGCAATTGCCGGGCGTCGTGGTGACCGGCGCGTCGGGGCGCATGGGGCAGATGCTGATCCGGCTGATCCTGGACAGCGCCGATCTGCGGCTGGTGGGCGCGCTGGACCGGCCCGGCCACGACTGGATCGGGCAGGATATCGGCACGGCGATGGGGGCCGCACCCGTGGGCGTCACGGTCAGCGACGATGCGGTCGGCGCCATCGCGCAGGCGCAGGCGGTGATCGACTTCACCAGCCCCGATGCGACGGTGGCCTTCGCCGAACTGACCGCGCAGGCGCGCGCGGTCCATGTCATCGGAACCACTGGGCTGGAGCAGCGGCATCTGGACGCGCTGGCCGCCGCCGCGCGCCATGCGCCCATCATCCGTGCGGGCAACATGAGTCTGGGCGTGAACCTGCTGGTCGGGCTGACCCGCAAGGTCGCCGCCGCCCTGGGCACCGAATGGGACATCGAGGTCGTCGAGGCCCACCACCGCCACAAGGTCGACGCGCCCTCCGGCACCGCGCTGATGCTGGGGCAGGCCGCGGCCGAGGGGCGGGGCGCCACGCTGGACGACCTGCGCGTGCCCGCGCGCGAGGGCATCACCGGCGCCCGCGCGCCCGGCAGCATCGGGTTCGCCGCGATCCGGGGTGGCGACGTGGTGGGCGAACATGATGTGATCTTTGCCGCCGAGGGCGAGCGCATCGTGCTGCGCCATCTGGCGACCGACCGCGCGATCTTTGCGCGCGGCGCGTTGCGCGCCGCGGTCTGGGGCCAGGACAAGGGCCCCGGCGAATACGACATGATGGACGTGCTGGGCCTTCAGGGCTGAACAGAGCAGCAGCCCGACAGCATCCGCGGGCTGTCGCCGTGGATCACCACCTGCGCGCGCAGCCCGAACAGGCGGTCCGACATCCCGTCATTGCATTGCTGCGGGGTGGCCATCAGGGTCACCCCCTGCGCGACCACGGCGCGGGTCGGGTCGCGGAACACCCCGGTGGACAGGACCGCCTGAATGGGGCGGATGTCATCCTCCATGTCGGGGCCGGTCAGCACCAGGGCGCCGTCCTGTGGCGCGGCACCCCAGAACGGTTCGGTGCCAAAGCACTGGAACCCTTCGGGCAGGCGGTCCTCCTCCCAGACATCGACGCGGTAATCCAGATAGCGGGCCGAGACCCAGCCCGACCCCTCGCCCTTGTTGACGCGCGCCCAGCCCTGGCGTTCCTGGACCACCTCGATGCGAGTGGCGTCGGGGGCCAGCGTGCCGATGATGGGGGCGCTGGCGTTCGGATCGGCGCGGATGTTCAGCACGTCGTCCGCGGCCACGCGGGCCACGTCGAACAGGGTGGGCAGGATGTATTCCTGCGTGGCCAGCGCCGGGGTGGCCGACAGCATCAGGACAAGGGCGGTGCGGATCATGGGGCCTCCTTTTCGGATCAGCCTAGCGCAGCGGGGGCCGCGCCGCATCACACGGTTTCGCGCCCTGTTCCCCCCGGCGCGCCGACCGGCTAGAACCGCCCCATGAGCACGCGCCTGATCGCCACCGAGACCCTGACCGCCGCCCTGGCACGGATGCTGGCCGCCGACCTGGCGCCGCCCGCGACCCTGTTGCTGGACGGACCCGTGGGCGCGGGCAAGACGCATTTCGCCCGCGCCTTCATCCGCGCCCGCCAGGACGATTGGGCCGAGGACGTGCCCAGCCCGACCTTCACCCTGGTCCAGACCTATGACGACCCGATGGGCACGCAGATCTGGCACGCCGACCTCTATCGCCTGACCGACCCGTCCGAGCTGACCGAGCTGGGCCTGGACGAGGCGATGGATGACGCGATCTGCCTGATCGAATGGCCCGACCGGCTGGACGGGGTGCCGCCCGGCGCGCGGACCATCGCGCTGCTGCCCCAGCCCGATCCGGACCTGCGCCTGATCGCGATGGATTTCCCCGGCGCCGACCGTCTGGCCGCGCGCGCCGCCTTTGTCGTGGCGGCGGGACAGGCCGAGGCGCGGGTGCAGCCGCTGGCGGGCGATGCCTCGGCCCGGCGGTATTATCGCCTGCCGGGGGTGGGGGTGCTGATGGACGACCCGTCGGGGTCCGTCGCGCCGTTCCTGGCGATGACCGACTGGCTGCGCGGCCACGGCTTTGGTGCGCCGGCAGTGCTGGCGCAGGATAGCGCGCAGGGGTTCCTGCTGCTGGAGGATCTGGGCGACGATCTGGTCGCCCGCGTGCTGGAGCGCGCGCCGGCCCTGGCCCCCCAGATCCACGACCGCATCACCGATCTGCTGGTGGCGCTGCACCGCCTGCCTGTCCCCGATTCCGTCGCGCCCCTGGGCGGCCCGGCGATGGGCGATCTGGCGGCCCTGTTCAGCGAATACTATCCGGATGCCGACCTGCCCGGCCTGCCCGCGCTGATCGCCGAGCTGCATGACCGCCTGTGTCGCGACCTGCCCCCGGCGATCAGCCTGCGTGATTTCCATGCCGAGAATCTGGTCTGGCGCGGTGACGCCCCCCTGGGCCTGCTGGATTTTCAGGACGCGGTCGCGGCCCATCCGGCCTATGATCTGGTGTCCGCCCTGCAGGATGCCCGCCGCGACGTGGACCCCGCCACCGAACAGGTCCAGATCGCCCGCTATCTGGCCGCGACCGGCGCGGATCAGGCCGCGTTCCGCGCCGCCTATGCGCTGATCGGGGCGCAGCGGGCGCTGCGCATCCTGGGCGTCTTTGTCCGGCTGGCGGTGCGGGACGGCAAGCCGCGCTATCTGGCCTTCATGCCGCGAGTCTGGGCGCATCTGCAGCGCAATCTGGCCCATCCGGCGCTGGCGCCCCTGCGCGACGCGCTGGTGGGCGTGCCGGCACCCGATGTCGCCTTGCGGGAAAGGATCGCACAATGCCGCCCCTGATGATCTTTGCCGCCGGTCTGGGCACGCGGATGCGCCCGCTGACAAACGACCGGCCCAAGCCGCTGGTGCAGGTCGCGGGCCGCGCCCTGCTGGACCGCGCGCTGGATCTGGGCCGCGATGCGGGGGCCGCGCCCATCGTGGTCAACACCCACTACCTGGGCGCTCAGATCGAGCGGCATCTGGCCGGGCAGGATGTGGCCATCAGCCCGGAGCCGGGCCTGATCCTGGACACCGGCGGCGGGTTGCGTCAGGCGCTGCCCCTGCTGGGGCGGTGGCCGGTGATGACGCTGAACCCCGACGTGGTCTGGACGGGGCCGAACGTGCTGTCGGCGCTGGCTGCGGGTTGGGACGACCGGATGGACGCGCTGCTGGCGCTGGTGCCGCTGGACCGCGCCACGGGGCGGCAGGGCGCGGGCGATTTCAGCCTGGAGGGCGGCCGCCTGACGCGGCAGGGCGATTACGTCTATGCGGGCGCGCAGATCATCCGCCCCGACCGGCTGGCGGACATCCCGGACCGGGCCTTTTCGCTGAACCGCCTGTGGGACCTGATGATCGCGGATGGCCGCGCCTATGGCATGGTCCATGCGGGAGGCTGGTGCGACGTGGGCTATCCGGCCGCGATACCCTTGGCCGAGGCGCTGCTGGATGGCTGAGATGCAGGGCCTCTACGCCCTGCCGCCGGGCCTCGATTTCGCGGACTGCTTTGTCCAGGGGCTGTTGGAGCGCATGTCGGATCAGCCGCCCGAGGCGCTGGCCCGCGTCACCATCCTGACCAATGCCGCGACGACCATGGGGGCGCTGCGCCGGGCATTCGACCGGGCCGGGCCGTTGCTGCTGCCGCAGATCCGCTCGATCACCGGGATCGATCCGGGGCCGCTGGTCATGCCCGACCCGCCGGTCCCGCCCTTGGCGCGGCGGCTGCAGCTGGCCCGCCTGATCGCGCAGATGCTGGCGCTGCGCCCCGATCTTGGGGCGGGCCATTCCATCCCGGTGCTGGCGCAGTCCCTGTCCCAGCTGATGGTCGAGATGCAGACCGAAGGGCGCGACCTGTCCGACCTTGAGGCGATCGACACCGGCGATCACGCGCGCCACTGGCAGAACGCGCTGGCATTTTTCAAGATTGCTGCGGATTTTCATCTGAAGAACAGCTGGGAAGACCGCCCCGCCCGCCAGCGCGCCGCATCCGAGGCCGCCGCCCGCGACTGGCCGCAGGGGATCGGCCTGCCGCAGGGGCCGGTGATCGTCGCGGGCTCGACCGGCTCGCACGGGGCCACGCGGCTTTACATGCAGGCCGTGGCGGCGCTGCCCAACGGCGCGGTCGTCCTGCCGGGGTTCGATTTCGACCAGCCGCCCCCGGTCTGGGACGGGCTGGAGCGCGCCGACGACCACCCGCAGGCGCGGTTCGCGCCGCTGATCGCCACCGCAGGCTATCCGCGGCGCTGGACCCAGGCGCAGCCGCCATCCGCCGCGCGCAACCGGCTGGTGTCGCTGGCGCTGCGCCCCGCGCCCGTCACCGACCAGTGGATCGCAGAAGGCCCCGCCCTGCCCGATCTGGTCCCCGCTACCGCGGACCTGACGCTGATCGAGGCCGACCAGCCCGGCCAGGAGGCCGAGACCATCGCCCTGATCATGCGCGACGCCGCCGAACGGGGCGACCTGATCACGCTGATTGCCGCCGATAGCGGTCTGATCCGCCGGGTCACGGCGGCGCTGGACCGCTGGCATATCCGCCCTGATGACAGCGCGGGCCGCCCCCTGCCCCTGACCGCGCCGGGCCTGTTCCTGCGCCAGGTGGCCGCGCTGTTCGGCCAGCCGCTGACCATCGACCGCCTGCTGATCCTGCTGAAGCATCCGCTGACCGCGACCGGATCGACCGTGATCAAGCGCAACGACATGCTGCGCGAGACGCGAGAGCTGGAGTTGCAGCTGCGCCGCAACGGTCCGGCCTTTCCCGACGCGGACACGCTGGCCGATTGGGCCACCAAGGGCGACGAGACGCGCAAGATCTGGGCCGAATGGCTGGCCGCGATGCTGGTGCGCATCACCGCCCTGGCCCGCGATCGGGGGCCGCGCCCCCTGCCCGACCGGCTGTCGGACCTGATGGGGCTGGCGCAGGCGCTGGCGGCGGGTCCGGCGGGCGATGTCGACCAGTCGCGCCTGTGGCAGGACAAGGCGGGCCAGATGGCGCGCGCCGTGCTGGACCACCTGGCCGAGCATGCCGGTCTTGGCCCCGATATCGGCCCCGGCGATTTCAGCGCCCTGCTGGTCACCGAATTGCAGGCCAAGGCCGTGCGCGAGGACGTGGCGGGCCATCACTGCCTGCGCATCCGCGGCCCGCGAGAGGCGCGGCTGTATGCCCACGGCACGGTCATCCTGTCGGGCCTGAACGAGGGTGGCTGGCCGCAGCATCTGTCCCCCGACCCGTGGCTGTCGCGCCAGATGCGCGCCGCGGCGGGCCTGCCGCTGCCCGAACGCCAGATCGGGCTGGCCGCGCATGACTTTCAGCAGGGCATTGCCGCCGAACGCGTCATCCTGACCCGCGCGAAACGCGATGCCGAGGCCGAGACGATCCCCTCGCGCTGGCTGAACCGCCTCATCAACCTGATGAGCGGCCTGCCCGAGCGGAACGGGCCAGCGGCGCTGACGGCGATGCGGAACCGCGGCCAGCACTGGCTCCAGCTCGCCGAGGCGCTCTCCCGGCCCGCGCAGCGCAGCCACTCCGCC
>NZ_MEES01000037.1:0-39342 GCF_001724535.1 Paracoccus sp. SCN 68-21
CAACTGGGTGCGGGGGGCGGGCTGCGGCAGGGTCAGGCCAGGCGCGTCATCGACCGCGGGCGGCTGATCCTGGGCGGGGATGCGGTCATCGGCCAGGGTCTCGGGGCGGGCGGTGTCGCCGGTCACGGCCACGGGCGCGGGCTCGCCCACGGGGGCGGGCACGGCCGCCGGGCGGGTGTCGATGCGCGGACCTGCCGCGTTGGGCGCGGGCAGGCGCGGGGCCAGATCGCCGCCGCGCCCGAATTCCGACCCGACCGGCAGCCCGACCGACAGCGGCGCCACGCCCCCCTGCGGCAGCGGCGTCAGCAGCGACAGCGCCGCCAGCGCGCCTGCGCCCGCCAGACCGCCCAGCAAAACCCCCGCCAGAAAACCCCGTGCCATGCCCGCGCCCGTCCCGTCTGCCTTGCCCGATGCGCGGCGTCCGGTCGGTCTTGACCCCCGGTCGCGCTTTGGCCCATCTATAGCGGACGCTTTTTCCGGGGGAAACCGCCCCCTTTTTCCTGGCCGCAAGGTGCCCCGATGATCCTTCTGATCGACAACTACGACAGCTTTACCTGGAACCTGGTCCATTACATGGGCGAGGCCGGGGCCGAGGTGACCGTGCGCCGCAACGACCAGATCACCGTGGACGAGGCGCTGGAGATGGCGCCCGACGGCATCGTGATCTCTCCGGGTCCGTGCGATCCGGCGCAGGCGGGGATCTGTCTGGACCTGATCGCGGCGGCGGCGGAACGAGCCATTCCGCTGCTGGGCGTCTGCCTGGGGCATCAGGCCATCGGCCAGGCCTTTGGCGGCCGGGTCGTGCGCGCCAACCGCATCCTGCACGGCAAGGTCGACGCGATCAGCCACGACGGCACCGGCGTCTTTGCCGGGCTGCAATCGCCCCTGAACGCGACCCGCTATCATTCGCTGACGGTCGAGCCAGAGACCCTGCCCGATTGCCTGCGCGTCACCGCCACCTCGGATGACGGGACGATCATGGGGCTGATCCACAAGGACCTGCCTATCGAGGGCGTGCAGTTTCATCCCGAATCCATCGCATCCCAGTTCGGGCACGAGATGATCCGCACCTTCCTGGGCCGCTGCCCCGCCCGCAAGGACGCCGCATGACCGATATCCGCCCCCTGATCGGCCTGGCCGCGGAACGCCCGCTGACCGGCCCCGAAGCCGAGGCCGCGTTTTCCGCGCTTTTCGACGGCGCCGCGACGCCCGCCCAGATCGGCGGCCTGCTGATGGCGCTGCGCGTGCGCGGCGAGACCGTGGATGAGATCGCCGCCGCCGCCCGCGCCATGCGCGCCCGCATGACCCGCGTGACCGCGCCCGATGGTGCGATGGACATCGTCGGCACCGGCGGCGACGGCAAGGGGACGCTGAACATCTCGACCGCGACGGCCTTTGTCGTGGCGGGGGCGGGCGTGCCGGTGGCCAAGCATGGCAACCGCAACCTGTCGTCGAAATCGGGGGCGGCGGATGCGCTGACCCAGATGGGGATCAACGTGATGGGCGGGCCGGCGGTGGCCCAACGCGCGCTGGATCAGGCGGGCATCTGCTTCATGATGGCGCCCATGCACCATCCCGCGATGCGCCATGTGGGGCCGCCGCGCGCGGAACTGGGCACGCGCACGGTCTTCAACCTGCTGGGGCCGCTGACCAATCCGGCGGGCGTGCGCCACCAGCTGACGGGGGCGTTCAGCGCGGCCTGGCTGCGGCCCATGGCCGAGGTGCTGCGCGATCTGGGATCAACGTCTGCCTGGCTGGTCCATGGCGGCGACGGCACGGATGAGCTGTCCATCGCCGAGCCCAGCCAGGTCGTGGCCCTGGCGGACGGCCAGATTACCGAATTCACCGTCACGCCGGAGGATGCGGGCCTGCCCCTCCACCCCTTCGAGGCGATCATAGGCGGAGAGCCCGCGCAGAACGCCGCGGCTTTTCGCGCCCTGCTGGACGGCGAACAGGGCGCCTATCGCGACGCGGTCCTGTTGAACGCCGCCGCCGCACTGCTGATCGCAGGCCGCGTGCCGCACCTGCGCGACGGCGCGCGGATGGCGGCCGAATCGCTGGACAGCGGGTCGGCCAAGGCGCGGCTGGTCGCGCTGGCGCAGGTGACCGGCGCGCCCGAATCGTGACCCCGCCAGAACCCTGGGCGCATCTGCCTTTCTTTGCGGACCCCTGGCCCGCGATCCGCGACCGGCTGGAGGGGACCGGGTTTCTGCCCGGACCCGACCGCGTCTTTGCCGCGCTGGACATGCTGCGCCCGCAGGACGTGCGCGTGGTGATCCTGGGGCAGGACCCCTACCCCACCCCCGGCCATGCGAACGGCCTTGCGTTCTCCGTCACGCCTGAAACGCCGCTGCCGCGATCGCTGCGCAACATCTTTGCAGAGCTGCGCGACGATATCGGTGCGGCGCCCCCGACCGGCGACCTCAGCCCCTGGGCGCGTCAGGGCGTGCTGCTGCTGAACAGCGCGCTGTCGGTGATGCCGGGCCAGGCCGGGGTGCATGCCGCCTGGGGCTGGCACCATCTAGCCCGACAGGCGGTGGCCGAGGCGCAGGCCCACAGTCCACTGGCCTTTCTGCTCTGGGGCAATCACGCACAAAAGACGCTGGCGGGGCTGCCCACCCACCGCGATCTGGTGATTGCCACGGCGCATCCCTCACCCCTGTCGGCGCGGCGCGGCTTTTTTGGGTCGCGCCCGTTCAGCCGGATCAACGCCTGGCTGACCGCGCAGGGCCGCGCGCCGATCAACTGGTCCGCCTGACCTTGGCGCGGCGCCCCCTTCCCCCGACCGCCCCAGGGGGCTAGAACAGCGGCATGGATATTCTGGACAAGATCAAGGCCTACAAGCTGGACGAGATTGCCGCCGCCAAGGCTGCCCGTCCGCTGGCCGACCTCGACGCACAGGCCCGCGTGGCCGACGCCCCGCGCGGCTTTGCCCGCGCCCTGGACCGTGCCGCCGCGACAGGCCCGGCCCTGATCGCCGAGATCAAGAAGGCCAGCCCCTCCAAGGGCTTGATCCGGGCCGATTTCGACCCGCCCGCGCTGGCCCGCGCCTATCAGGCCGGGGGCGCCGCCTGCCTGTCGGTGCTGACCGACAGCCCCAGCTTTCAAGGCGCGCCCGACTATCTGGCCGCCGCACGCGCCGCCTGCGATCTGCCCGCCCTGCGCAAGGATTTCCTCTATGACACCTACCAGGTGACCGAAGCGCGGGCCTGGGGCGCGGATTGCATCCTGATCATCATGGCCTCGGTCGATGACGCCGTCGCGCGCGACCTTGAGGATGCCGCCATGGATTGGGGCATGGACGTTCTGATCGAGGTGCATGATGGTGCCGAACTGGACCGCGCGCTTCGGCTGAAATCGTCTCTGATCGGAATAAACAACCGTAATCTCAAGACCTTCGACGTCACTCTTGATGTGACGCGCGACCTTGCGCCCCGCATTCCCGGTGACCGCCAGGTGGTCTGCGAAAGCGGGCTGTTCACGCCGGAGGACCTGGGCGCGATGATGCAGACCGGCGCCCATCGCTTCCTGATCGGAGAGAGCCTGATGCGCCAGCCCGACGTGACCGCCGCCACCCGCGCCATCCTGTCGGTCCCCGCATGAGCCTGACGCATTTCGACGCCAGCGGTCAGGCCCATATGGTCGACGTCACGGCCAAGCCAGAAACGATGCGCGAGGCCGTGGCCACCGGTTGCGTTGTCATGTCACCCGAGACGCTGGCCCTGGCGCAGGGCGGCGCCGCCAAGGGCGACGTGCTGGGCGTCGCGCGCCTCGCGGGCATCATGGGCGCGAAACGCACCGCCGACCTGATCCCTTTGTGCCACCCCCTGCCGCTGGCCAAGGTTGCCCTGGACCTGATCGCCGATCCTGACCTGCCCGGCATTCGCGTTACGGCTACGGTCCGCACGACAGGCCGCACCGGGGTCGAGATGGAGGCCCTGACGGCCGTCACCACCGCCTGCCTGACCATCTATGACATGCTCAAGGCCGCGCAGAAATCCATGCAGATCCAGGATATCCGCTTGATGCGGAAAGAGGGCGGCAAATCAGGCCTCTACGAGGCAGAGTTGTGATTTCGGTCGAACAGGCCCTGGCCCATGTCCTGGCCCTGGCCCCCGCCCCGCACCCCGAGACGGTCGCGCTGGAGCATGCGCATGGCCGCGTCCTTCTGGAGCCTGCGGTGGCCGCAGTGACCCAACCGCCATTCGATGCCTCGGCCATGGACGGATATGCGCTGCGACGCGCCGATCTTCCGGGGCCCCTGGATGTCATCGGCACCAGCGCGGCAGGGCATCCCTGGACAGGCGAGGCCCGTCCCGGCACAGCCATCCGCATCTTCACCGGCGCGCCCGTGCCCGCGGGCTATGATCATGTCGAACTGCAGGAGAACATTCTGCGCGACGGCGACCGGATCACCGTTCAGACCCGCTCGACCGGCAGCAATATCCGCGCCCGCGGCAACGATTTCGCGGCAGGCGACCGGATGGAGCCGGGGCGCATCCTCGGCGCCGCCCAGATCGGCCTTTTGGCCGCGATGAATGTCGCGCAGGTCACCGTGGCCCGCGCCCCGCAGGTGGTGATCCTGGCCGGAGGCGACGAACTGGTGCCGCCCGGCACCACGCCCGCACCGGGGCAAATCATCAGTTCCAACGACCTTGCGCTCGCGGCGCTCGCCCGCGAGGCCGGGGCCGTTCCGCGCATCCTGCCGATCGCCCGCGACACCCCTGACAGCCTGCGCGACAGCTTTCGTGCAGCAGAAGGGGCGGACCTTTTGGTGACCATCGGCGGTGCCTCTGTCGGCGATCACGATCTGGTGGCGAAGATCGCCGCCGAACAGGGAATCGTGCGTTCCTTCTACAAGGTCGCGTTGCGCCCCGGAAAGCCGCTGATGGCCGGACAGATGGGCGCGGGCGCCATGCTGGGCCTGCCGGGTAACCCTGTATCGGCAATGGTTTGCGGCGTCTTGTTCATGCAACCGCTCATCCGGGCGATGCTGGGGCTGGAGCCTGGTCCTTTGATCCGCACGGCCTTGCTGGGGCGCGATCTGCCGGCTGAGGGGCCTCGGCAGCACTACCTGCGCGCCTCGCTTGCCGGTGCGGACGACCTGCCGCAGATCACGCCGTACGATGACCAGGATTCCGCCCGGCTGACGGTGATGTCGGACGCGGATGCCCTGCTGATCAGGCCCCCCGAAGACCCGGCGCGCAAGGCTGGCGATCGGGTATCCTATATCGCGCTGCGAAGCGACGTCCTGCCACACTAGTTAACTGTTTTTTCACCATTTCAGGGTCAAATGATTGACGCGATTCTGACCATGGTTTAGAACATAGGTAGAACATCACAAAAGGGTGGGCCATGTTGACGAAAAAGCAGATTCAACTGCTTGAGTTCATTCAAAGGCGGATGGCGCGGGACGGCGTGCCACCCTCTTTTGACGAAATGAAGGATGCGCTGGATCTTCGATCGAAATCCGGCATCCATCGCCTCGTGACGGCGCTGGAGGAACGTGGCTTCATCCGCCGCCTGCCGCATCGTGCCCGCGCGCTCGAAGTGCTGCGGCTACCGGATGCTCTATCACATCTGACCGAAACCGCTGACGATGAGCCGCGCCCGGCCTTCACGCCGCGCGTCATTTCGAACACCCGCCCTGCTCGACCCCGCGGCGCCATGACGGTGATGGACAGCCCGGCGGTGCAATTGCCGCTGATGGGGCGCATCGCGGCAGGCGTCCCGATCGAGGCCATATCCGAGGTTTCGCATCACGTCGCCGTTCCGGGAACCATGTTGTCGGGCCGGGAGCATCATTACGCGCTCGAAGTGACAGGCGATTCGATGATCGAGGCCGGGATCAACGACGGCGATGTGGTTGTGATCCGCGAACAGGACACGGCAGAGACGGGCGACATCGTGGTGGCCCTGGTCGACAATCAGGAAGCCACGCTGAAGCGGTATCGGCGCAAGGGCTCGATGATCGCGCTGGAGGCCGCAAACCCGGCCTATGAGACGCGCCTTCTGCCCGAGGATCGGGTTCGGATCCAGGGTCGCCTGGTCGGCCTGATCCGCAGCTACTGACCCACGCCGGGGTTCCGTATCACGCGTGAAGGAACCCCGGACCCGCGCGGGACAAAAGCTCGCGCGCCAGATCATCGCCCATGGCCTCGCCGTCGCGCGCGTCCCCCTGGCGGTGGCCCGATACGACCTCACTGCCGTCCGGGCGCAGGATCTCTCCGCGCAGCGTCAGGGTGTCCCCGTCCAGATCCGCCAATCCTGCGATCGGCGTCTGGCAGGACCCGTCAAGGCGTCTGAGGAACGCACGCTCGGCCGCGATTCGCAGCCCAGTTGCGCCGTCATGGATGGCCGACAGCAGCGCGGCGCAGTCGTGATCGTCGGCGCGGCGTTCCACCCCGATCGCGCCCTGAGCGACTGCGGGCAGCATGTCCTCGGGCGCAATCGCGCCCTGTGCCACATGGCGCATGTCCAGACGCGACAGCCCGGCCATGGCCAAAAAGGTTGCGACAGCCACGCCATCGGCCAGCTTCTGCAGGCGTGTCTGAACGTTGCCGCGAAATTCGACCAGCTGCAGATCAGGACGCCGATGCGCCAGCTGGGCGCGCCGCCGCAGGCTGGACGAGCCCACCACGGCGCCCTGTGGCAGCTTGGCGATGGACGCGACATGCGGGCTGACAAACGCGTCGCGCACATCCTCGCGCGGAAGAAGGCAGTCGATCACCAGGCCTTCGGGCTGCAGGGTCGGCATGTCCTTCATCGAGTGAACCGCGATGTCGATCCGGCCGTCCATCAGCGCGTCCTCGATTTCGCGCGTGAAAAGCCCCTTGCCGCCGATCTCTTTCAGCGGCCGGTCCAGCACCCGGTCGCCGGTCGTCTTGATCGCCACGATCTGGAAGGCATCAGCGGGCAGGCCATGCGCGGCCATCAGGCGATCACGGGTCTCATGGGCCTGAGCCAGCGCAAGCGCCGAGCCGCGGGTTCCGATCCGAAGAGGGCGGGTGGGTGTGGGCATCTGTGTCATGCGGCCCCGCATAGCGGCCGGGGGCGTGCTTGACAACGTCTGTCGCCTCCCCTTCAAGGGGCGCAGGAGGCCTCATGACCAAACTTCTGCTGCGCGCCCTGGCTGGCGAGACCCTGCCCACCCCGCCGATCTGGATGATGCGCCAGGCCGGTCGCTATCTTCCGGAATACCGTGCGACTCGGGCGCAGGCGGGCGATTTCCTGTCGCTCTGCTACAATCCGGACCTGGCGGCCGAGGTCACGCTTCAGCCGATCCGGCGCTTTGGCTTTGATGCGGCCATCCTGTTCGCGGATATCCTGCTGATCCCGCAGGCCTTGGGCGCCGACCTGTGGTTCGTCACAGGCGAGGGCCCGCGCCTGTCTACCGTCACGTCCGCCGCCGATCTGGCGCGGTTGAAGCCCGCCGATCAGGTGGATGCGCAGCTGTCGCCGGTCTACGAGACCCTGCGCATTCTCAGCAGGGAACTGCCGGGCGAGACGACGCTGATCGGCTTTGCGGGTGCGCCCTGGACGGTCGCGACCTATATGGTCGCGGGCCGAGGCACCAAGGATCAGGGTCCCGCGCATCTGCTGAAGGATCACGACCGCGCCACCTTTACCGCCCTGATCGACCTGATCACCGAGGCGACCATCCATTACCTGTCGCGACAGATCGACGCGGGGGCAGAGGTGGTCAAGCTGTTCGACAGCTGGGCCGGCAGCCTGAAGGGCCGCGATTTTGACGACTTCGCGCTAGCCCCCGCCGCGCGCATCATCGGGGCGCTCAAGACCCGCCACCCCGGCATTCCCGTCATCGCCTTTCCGCGCGAGGCGGGCGATCGCTATATCGGGTTTGGCAAGGCGACCGGCGCCGATTGCGTGGCGCTGGACAATTCGGTCAGCGCCGATTGGGCGGCGCGCCATGTCCAGGTCGACGGCTGCGTCCAAGGAAACATGGCTCCGCAGCACATGGTCACCGGTGGCCCCGAGCTGGTTGCTGAGGCGCAACGGATCACCCGCGCGCTGCGGGGCGGGCCCCATGTCTTCAACCTGGGGCATGGCATCACGCCCGATGCCGATCCGGACAATGTCGCCAGGATGATCGACGCGGTCCGCAGCGCCTAGCGCGCCACCGCCCGCGGATAGCCGTTCCGCCGCAGATCGTTCAGGGCCGCGATCAGCGCCTGCCTGTCGGCAAAGGGCCCTGCCATGACCAGCCGCAGGGGGCCATTCTCTCCTGCAGCGCGTCCTTGGCCCGTGGGGTAGCCCCGGGCCGCCAAGGCGCGCAGCACGATCATCGCATTCTCATCATCCGCATAGGCACCGACCTGAACATAGCGCGCCGATGCCGGGATCATTTCGACATCAGGGGCCTTGGCCGGAACGGGCGCGGGACTGGGCGTCTCCGCGGGTGCGGTCCGGCGATCACGGGAGACGGTCGCCGATGCGGCGGGCGGCGTGGCGCGGGCGGTTGCTGGCTTGGCCGGAACGGCCGCGGATGGCCGAGACTGCACAGCCGGGGCCACAGGCAACCGGACACCGGTGGTCAGCGTGGCAATGGCCGGTTCGGCGCGCATTCCGGGGCACAGTCCCAAGGTCGAGCCCTGCGCCGTGCCATCGGGGTCCGGTCGATAGCCAAGTCGTGCGCAGAGTTCGGCCGAACCCGACAGTCCAGCGGCATCCCGCACCGCGGGGGCTGCGGCGAGGGCGTCCTGAAGCGCGGTCTGCATGGGGTCGGTCCGGCGCGAGGGTGCAGGCTCGGCGCGCGCATCCACCGGGCGCGGGTCGGCGTTCCATTCGCCCGCCCCCAGATTGCGCGACAGCTCCTCCATCAGCACCGTCTCGATATCCGGCGCAGGGGGTGGCGTCAGGGGCAGCGCGCGATCGGCGGCGGGGTCGGTGCGCCGCACGTCCATGCTGGGCGGAAAACCGCACAGGGCCTGTCCCGTGCCATCCATCCGCGGCGCCCAGCCACCGCCGTCCCGCGTGAAGACGCAGCCCTGCCCGTCGATATATTGCGCGCCCGAAAAGCCGTCGGGCGGCGGCGGCACGGGTGCGGCCTGTGCCGCCCCGCCCAGCAAAAGCATCGCCAAGACCCGCCACTGCCCGATCATCTGCCATCCATCCGTTGTCCTGCCCCAGACCTAGCGCAGAGGCATGAAACGGCGGTTAACGGCGGGCGTTATTTCGTGCCGAACATCCGGTCGCCCGCATCGCCCAAGCCCGGCACGATATAGCCGTGATCGTCCAGACGGTCGTCCAGGGCGGCGGTAAAGATCGGCACGTCGGGATGCGCCTCGCGCATGCGTTCGACGCCCTCGGGGGCGGCCAGCAGGCAGAGGAAGCGCATGTTGACGGCCCCGCGCTCTTTCAGCATGTCGATGGCCGCGACCGATGAATTGCCGGTGGCCAGCATCGGATCGACGACGATGGTCATCCGTGCGTCCAGTTCGCGCGGCACCTTGCAGTAATATTCGACCGGCTTCAGCGTCTCGGGGTCGCGATACAGGCCCACAAAGCCCACCCGCGCGCCGGGGATCAGCTCCAGAATGCCGTCCAGCAGCCCGTTCCCGGCCCGCAGGATCGAGATCAGGGCCAGCTTCTTGCCCTCCAGCGTGGGGGCGTCCATCTCGCACATGGGGGTCTCGATCCGCATGGAGGTCAGCTCCAGCTCGCGGGTGACCTCATAGGCCAGCAGCAGGCTGATCTCGCGCAGCAGGCGGCGGAACCCGGCAGTGGAGACGTCCTTCTGGCGCATGATCGACAGCTTGTGCTGGACCAGCGGGTGATCGACGACGGTCAGATGTTGCATCAGGCGAATTCCTTTCTCAGCCGCTCGCGGGTCGGCGCATCGCAAAAGGCCGCATCGGCGGCCCAGAGGTTGATCTGTCGAAACTCGGTATCGCCCCAGCCAAAGGTCGACGCAAGCCGGTCGTATTCGTCCCGCATCGTGGTGTGAAAGAACGGCGGGTCATCGGTGGACACCGTCACCCGCACCCCCGCATCCGCCAGCCGCGCGATGGGATGCGCCTCCCAGGACGGATAGACCCCAAGCGCGATGTTCGACCCCGGACAGACCTCCAGCGTGACGCCGCTATCAACCAGGTCGCGGACCAGCACCGGGTCCTCGATGGCCTGCACCCCGTGGCCGATCCGCGTGCAGCCCAGGTCCAGCGCGTCGCGCACGCTGGCAGGCCCGCCCCATTCGCCCGCATGGCAGGTCAGGCCCAGCCCGGCCTCGGCCGCGCAGTCAAAGCTCCAGGCGTAATCGGTGGCGCGGCCCACCTGCTCGGCGCCGCCCATGCCGAAGCCGGTGATCCAGCCGCCTGCGGTTTCCGCCGCGCAGCGGGCGGTCTGGCGCGCACGGTCGGCGCCGAAATGGCGGATGGCGGTGACGATGCCGCGGCTGTCGATGCCCTGTGCGCGGGCGGCGTCGGCGACTTCGGTCATCGCGGCCAGATGGTCCTGCCACGCGGACAGATCCGCACCCCCGCAGAATTCGGGAGAGACGAACAGCTCGGCATAGATCACGCCCTCCTCGGCGCAGCGTTCCAGCACGCAGGCCAGCAGGCGGGCATAGTCGCGCGGGCCGGTGATGACGCTGGTCGCGGCCTCGTAACAGCGCAGAAAGCCGGGGAAATCGGCATAGGCGTAATGGCCGCGCGCGTCGAAGACGCCCGACAGGTCGGCGCGTTTTTCCTTGGCCAAGGCGCGGATGAAATCGGGGGGCGCGGCCCCCTCCAGATGCAGATGCAGCTCGATCTTCTTCACAGGAACGACCTTCCATGGGCGGGGGCCGCAAGGCCCAGATGCGCCATGACCGAGGCGCCGATATCGCTGAACCCCACCTGCCCCACGGTGCGCAGGCCCAGTCCCCAGCCCAGCACGGGGACGCGTTCGCGGGTGTGGTCGGTGCCAGACCAGGACGGGTCGTTGCCGTGATCGGCGGTAAAGATCGCCAGATCGCCGGGCGACAGCGTCGCGATGAACCGCCCCGCCACGTCATCGAACCATTCCAGCTGGCCCGCATAGCCCGCAATATCGCGCCTGTGCCCGAAATTCGTGTCGAATTCGACGAAATTGGCAAAGGTCAGGCTGCCCGGTTCGGCCTGCGTCCCAAGGCGGATCAGGTGATCCGCCAAGGCCCCGTCATCGGCGCCCTTGTGCAGATGCGTGATGCCGCGATGGCTGAAAATGTCGCCGATCTTGCCCACCGCATGGGTCACGCGCCCCGCCCCCTGGGCGATGTCCAGGATCGTGTCGCCCGGCGGCGCGATCGCGAAATCGCGCCGGTTGCCGGTGCGGCGAAAGTCGCCCGGCTGGCCCAGAAACGGTCGCGCGATGACCCGGCCCACGCGGATCGCGTGCAGCACGGGCGACAGGTCGCGGCACAGCGCGATCAGGCGGTCCAGGCCGAAGGCCTGTTCATGCGCGGCGATCTGCAGCACGCTGTCGGCCGAGGTATAGCAGATGGGCCAGCCGCTGCGCAGATGCTCGGCCCCGAAATCGTCGATCACCTGCGTGCCCGAGGCATGCGCGTTCCCCAGGATGCCCGCCGTGCCCGCCAGTTCGCAGATGCGCGCGGTCACGTCTGGCGGAAAGGCGGGGTTCGTGTCCGGGAAATAGGTCCAGTCCCAAGGCACCGGCACGCCCGCGATCTCCCAATGGCCGGAGGGGGTGTCCTTGCCGCGCGACAGCTCTGTTGCGGCGCCCCACAGGCCCTGTGGGGTGGCGCCCAGTCCCGGCGCATTAGTGCCGGAGGCCAGACGCACCGCCGCCCCCAGCCCCAACCCGTCCAGCACCGGCAGGCGCAGCGGACGCGCCTGCGCGATGTGGCCCAGGGTGTTCGCGCCGGTATCGGGGCGGCCATCGTTGAAGAAGGCACCGGCATCCGGCGCGCCGCCGATGCCCACGCTGTCCATGACGATCAGAAAGGCCCGGCTCATGCGGTGATCCGGTCGCGGATCAGGGGGCCGACCTCGCCCTCGCCCAGGGTATAGGCGGCCTGCACGGCGGCGATGGCGACCTGGGCCGCGGTGTCATCGGCGGCGTGGACCATGGCCAGCGGCGCGCCCGCGCCGACGCTGTCGCCCAGCATGGCCATGCGGTCCAGACCCACGCGGTCCGCCCGCACCCGGCCCCCGCCAAGCGCCAGCACCGCATGCCCAAGCGCTGTCACGTCGATGCGGCCTACCCGGCCCTGCGGCGCGGGCACCGGCACGATCAGGGGCGCGCGGGCAAGATGCGCGTCGGGACGCACCAGCAGGTCGCGGGGGCCGCCCTGGGCCGCGACCATGCGGCCAAAGGCCTCGGCGGCGGCACCGCTTTCCAAGGTCGCGGCCAACCCCTCGGCTGATTGCCCGGCCAGGGTCAGGCATTCGGCGGCCAGCGCCAGCGTCAGGTCGCGCAGCGCGCCGGGTTCGCCCTGCAGGCAGCGGATCGCCTCATGCACCTCCAGCGCGTTGCCGGCGCTGCGGGCCAGCGGCTGGTCCATGTCGGTGATGAAGGCGGTGGTGCGGCAGCCCGCGCCGTTCGCAGTTTCCACCAGCGCCTGCGCCAGACGCCCGGCGCTGTCGGATTTCTTGAGGATCGCGCCCGAGCCCGCCTTGACGTCCAAGACCAGCGCATCCAGCCCGGCGGCCAGCTTTTTCGACAGGATCGAGGCCGTGATCAGGTCGATCGATTCCACCGTCCCCGATTCGTCGCGGATCGCGTACAGCCTGCGGTCGGCGGGCGCGACATCGCCGGTCGCGGCGACGATGGCGCAGCCGATCTTGCGGACGATGCGGCGGAAATCCTCCTCGGGCTGGTCGCACAGATAACCGGGGATCGCCTCCAGCTTGTCCAGCGTGCCGCCGGTATGGCCCAGTCCCCGCCCCGAGATCATCGGCACGAAACAGCCCTGCGCCGCCAGCAGCGGCGCCAGCACCAGCGACACCGTATCGCCGATGCCCCCCGTGGAATGCTTGTCCACCACCGGCCCCGGCAGATCCCATTGCAGCACATGCCCCGAATCGCGCATCGCCCGGGTCAGCGCCACGCGCCCCGCCTGCCCCGTCCCGCGCGTCAGGACCGCCATGGCGAAGGCCCCCGCCTGCGCGTCGCTGACGGAGCCGTCGGCCAGCCCCTGGGCGATCAGCGCCGCCCCCGGCCCGTCCAGACCGCGCCCGTCGCGGATCGCGGCAATCACCGGACGCGGATCGGTCATGTGCGCGCCATGTGGCCCGCGTCAAACCGGCCGGGCAGCAGATCGCCGATGGTGGTGTGCATTTCCGCCCCGTCGGTCGTGGCCAGCAGGACCGGCACGTCGCCCGCGCCGAATTCGGCCAGCTTTTGCCGGCAGCCGCCGCAGGGGGGGACGGGGCTGGGGCTGTCGGCGATGACGGCGACCTCGGTCAGGACCGTCTCTCCGGCGGCGACCATGGCGGCGATGGCCCCCGCCTCGGCGCAGGTGCCCTCGGGATAGGCGACGTTCTCGACGTTGCAGCCGCGATAGACAGTGCCCGATGCGCCGCGGATCGCCGCGCCGACCTTGAATTTCGAATAGGGCACATAGGCCCGCTCGCGCACGTCGCGCGCCGCATCCAGCAATGACATGATCCTGTGCATCCCTTGCAAGTTCCGCCGCCAATCTGCGCCCGCAGGCGATCTTGTGCAAGGCGCGCGCGCGGGCAAAGAACCCCGCTGTTCCCCGACGTCAGATTGGTTTAACGGTAAACCAATTCCGAAAGACCGTGGGGGCAGACATGGAAGACCGCAGGCAGGACAGCGCGCGACAGGCCGCACTGGATTATCACGAATTCCCGCGTCCGGGCAAACTGGAGATCCGGGCGACCAAGCCGATGGCCAACGGACGCGATCTGGCCCGCGCCTATTCCCCCGGCGTGGCCGAGGCCTGTCTGGAGATCAAGGCCGATCCCTCGACTGCCGCGCGCTATACAACCAAGGGCAATCTGGTGGCCGTCATCAGTAACGGCACCGCCGTTCTGGGTCTGGGCAATATCGGCGCGCTGGCCTCCAAGCCGGTGATGGAGGGCAAGGCGGTCCTGTTCAAGAAATTCGCCAATATCGACTGTTTCGACATCGAGGTGAACGAGCCCGACCCCGTCAAGCTGGCCGAGATCGTCTGCGCGCTGGAGCCGACCTTCGGCGCGGTGAACCTTGAGGACATCAAGGCCCCCGACTGCTTCATCGTCGAGGAGATCTGCCGCGAGCGGATGAACATCCCGGTCTTTCACGACGACCAGCACGGCACAGCCATCGTGGTGGGCGCGGCCGCGACCAACGCGCTGCGCATCGCGGGCAAGCGGTTCGAGGACATCAAGATCGTCTCGACCGGTGGCGGGGCGGCGGGCATCGCCTGCCTGAACATGCTGCTGAAGCTGGGCGTGCAGCGCAGGAACGTCTGGCTGTGTGACATCCACGGTCTGGTCCATGAGGGCCGCGAGATCGACATGAACCCGCAAAAGGCGGCCTATGCCCAGCCTTCCGACAAGCGCGCCCTGACCGAGGTCATCGACGGTGCCGACCTGTTCCTGGGCCTGTCGGGTCCGGGCGTGCTGACGCCCGAGATGGTGGGCCGCATGGCGTCGCGCCCGATCATCTTTGCCTTGGCCAACCCCAATCCCGAGATCGACCCCGAGGCCGCACGCGCAGTCGCCCCCGACGCGATCATCGCGACGGGTCGCAGCGATTTCCCGAACCAGGTCAACAACGTCCTGTGCTTCCCCTTCATCTTCCGCGGCGCGCTGGATGTGGGGGCGACCACCATCAACGACGAGATGAAGATCGCCTGTATCGAGGGCATCGCCGCCCTGGCCCGCGCCACCACCGCCGCCGAGGCCGCCGCCGCCTATCGCGGTGAGACGCTGACCTTTGGCGCGGACTACCTGATCCCCAAGCCCTTCGATCCGCGCCTGATGGGCGTCGTCTCCAGCGCAGTCGCCCGTGCCGCGATGGAGACGGGCGTGGCCACCCGGCCCCTGGAGGACATGGCCGCCTACAAGCACAAGCTGGACAGTTCGGTCTTCCGCTCGGCCATGATCATGCGCCCGGTCTTCGAGGCGGCCGCCACCACCGAACGCCGCATCGTCTTTGCCGAGGGCGAGGATGAGCGCGTCCTGCGCGCCGCCAACGCCATGCTGGAGGAGACGACCGACGTCCCCATCCTGATCGGCCGCCCCGAGGTCATCGCCATGCGCGCCGAACGCGCGGGCCTGCCCATCCGCCCCGATGTCGATTTCCAGATCGTGAACCCGGAAAACGACCCCCGCTATCGCGACTATTGGGAGACGTATCACGGCTTGATGGCCCGGCGCGGCGTCAGCCCCGACATCGCCCGCGCGATCATGCGCACCAACACCACCGCCATCGGCGCGGTGATGGTCCATCGCGACGAGGCCGACAGCCTGATCTGCGGCACATTCGGGCAATACAGCTGGCATCTGCAATATGTCCGCCAGGTGCTGGCCCGCGACGGGCTGCACCCGGTCGGCGCGCTGTCGATGATCATCCTGGAGGACGGGCCGCTGTTCATCGCGGACACGCAGTGCCACAACGACCCCACCCCCCAGCAGGTGATGGAGACGGTCGTGGGCGCCGCCCGCCATGTGCGCCGGTTCGGCCTGACGCCCAAGATCGCGCTGTGCAGCCATTCCCAGTTCGGCAACACCGACAGCTATTCGGGGCGCAAGATGCGCGACGCGCTGGCCATGCTGGACGCGCGCGAGGCCGACTTCATGTATGACGGAGAGATGCATGTCGACGCGGCACTGGACCCCGACCTGCGCGAACGGATCTTTCCCGGATCGCGGCTGCAGGGCGTGGCCAATGTGCTGGTCTTTGCGGGCACCGATGCGGCATCGGGCGTCAGGAACGCGCTGAAGATGCGGGCGGCGGGCCTGGAGGTCGGTCCGATCCTGATGGGCATGGGCAACCGCGCCCATATCGTGACCCCGTCCATCACCACACGCGGCCTGCTGAACATGAGCGTTCTGGCCGGCACGCCGGTCAACCATTACGGCTGATTCGGCAGGGATGTTTGCAAACCCGGTGGCGCAGCAAAGGCGATTTTGCTGCGCCACCCGCTTTGCAGAATTACGCACGCGCAGGCCGGATGATTCTGCTAAACCCGCCCCGCCACGGACGCTAACAAGGTTGCGTGACGCCCCCCTCTCTGCGTAACAATCCGCAGCGTCACGGAGGGGGAGATCCATGTCCTATCAACAGATGTATGCGCGCTGGAAGGCCGACCCCGAAGCGTTCTGGATGCAGGCCGCCGACGCCATCGACTGGACCGCGCGCCCAAGCCGCGCCCATTTCGACCAGGGCCCTGCGGGCGAGTGGTTCGCGGACAGCATGGTCAACACCTGCTGGAACGCCATCGACCGCCATGTCGCGGCCGGACATGGCGACCGCCTGGCGGTGATCCACGACAGCCCCATGACCGGCAGCGTCAGCCGCCTGACCTATGCCCAGCTGCAGGATCAGGTGGCCCGGCTGGCGGGCGTCATGACCGCGCGCGGGATCGGCAAGGGCGACCGGGTCATCATCTATATGCCGATGATGCCCGAGGCGCTGCAGGCGATGCTGGCCTGCGCGCGGATCGGGGCGATCCATTCGGTGGTCTTCGGCGGGTTCGCGGCACACGAGCTGGCCGTGCGCATCGACGACGCCAAACCCCGCGCCCTGATCGCCGCCAGCTGCGGGTTGGAGCCGGGCCGCGTGGTGGCCTACAAGCCGCTGATGGACCGCGCCATCGCCGAGGCCACGCACAAGCCCGACTTTACCATCGTGCTGCAGCGCCCCGAATGCGTGGCCCAGATGCAGGAGGGCCGCGATCTGGACTGGCGCGAGGCCGTCGCTGGCGCCACCCCCGCCGATTGCGTGCCGGTCGAGGGGAACCACCCGGCCTATATCCTCTATACCTCCGGCACCACGGGCCAGCCCAAGGGCGTGGTGCGCCACACCGCCGGCCATCTGGTGGCCCTGGCCTGGAGCGTGCCGCATATCTATGGCATCGGGCCGGGCGACGTGTTCTGGGTGGCCTCGGATGTGGGGTGGGTCGTGGGGCACAGCTATATCGTCTATGGCCCGCTGATCGCGGGGGCCACGACGGTGATCTTTGAGGGCAAGCCCGTGGGCACGCCGGATGCGGGCACCTTCTGGCGGGTCATCGCCGATCACAAGGTCAAGTCGTTCTTTACCGCCCCCACCGCCATCCGCGCCGTCAAGCGCGACGACCCCGAGGGCCGGCTGGTCGCGAAATACGACCTGTCCTCGCTGCAGGCGATGTTCCTGGCGGGAGAGCGCGCCGACCCCGACACCGTCACCTGGGCCGAGGACCGGGTCAAGGTTCCCGTGATCGACCATTGGTGGCAGACCGAGACGGGCTGGGCCATCGCCGCCAACCCCTTTGGCGTCGCGATGATGCCGGTCAAGAAGGGCAGCCCCACCGTTCCGATGCCCGGCTATGATGTGCAGGTGCTGGACGAGGCGGGCCATCCCGTGGCCCCCGGCACGCTTGGCGCGATCGCGATCAGGCTGCCTTTGCCGCCGGGCACGCTGCCAACGCTGTGGAATGCCGAAAGCCGATTCCGCAAGGCCTATCTGGAGCATTTCCCGGGTTTCTATGAGACGGGCGATGCGGGCTATGTCGATGAGGACGGCTATGTGTACATCATGGCGCGCACCGATGATGTGATCAACGTGGCGGGTCATCGCCTGTCCACCGGCGGCATGGAGGAGGTTCTGGCCAGCCATCCGGCCGTCGCGGAATGTGCCGTGATCGGGGTAGCGGACGCGCTGAAGGGTCAGGCGCCCCTGGGCCTGTTGTGCCTGAAGAAGGGTGTCGAGACGGATCACGCGCAGATCGTGGCCGAGGTGGTGCGGATGGTCCGCGACCGGATCGGGCCGGTCGCAGCCTTCAAGACCGCCTGCGTGGTGGACCGCCTGCCCAAGACGCGGTCCGGCAAGATCCTGCGCGCGACGATGGCCAAGATCGCCGATGGAGAGGAGGTCCGCACGCCCGCCACCATCGACGATCCGGCGATCCTGGATGAGATCAGGGCCGCGCTGGCCGGGGTCGGCTATCCGGTCGGGGCGGCGTAGGGGGGCGCTGCCCCCCATCCCGTTCCGGGATTCCCCCGGGGATATTTTCATGAAGAAGAAGGGCTTAGTCGAGGGTGGCGCCGAGGCGGGTCATCAGCGGCACGAAATCGGGGAAGGACGTCGTGATCGGTTCGGCGTCGTCGATGGTCACCGGGTTTTCGGTGGCAAGGCCCAGGATCAGGAAGGACATCGCGATGCGATGGTCCAGATGGGTCACGGCCTGGCCGCCGCCGGGCACGCGCGTCATGCCGTGGACGGTCATGCTGTCGGGGGTCTCCTCCACCGTGACGCCGTTCGCCTCGAGGCCGCGGGCCATGGCGTCGATGCGGTCGCTTTCCTTGACGCGCAGTTCGGACACGCCGTTCATCACCGTCGCGCCGTCGGCGAAGCTGGCGATGACCGACAGGATCGGGAATTCGTCGATCATGCGGGAGGCGCGGTCTGCGGGGACGGTCACACCCTTCAGCGCGCTGTGGCGGACGCGCAGGTCGGCCACGGGCTCGCCCCCCTCCTCGCGGGGGTTTTCAAAGGTGATGTCGGCGCCCATCTCCAGCAGCGTGACGTAAAGGCCGTCGCGGGTCGGGTTGCGGCTGACGCCCGGCACGCGGATGTCCGAGCCGGGCACGATCAGCGCCGCCGCCACCGGAAAGGCCGCGCTGGACGGGTCGCGCGGCACGGCCACCGGCTGCGGGCGCAGCTCGGGGCGGCCGGTCAGCGTGATCTTGTGGCCCTCGGGGACGGTCTCGGTGCGGATCTGCGCGCCAAAACCCGCCAGCATGCGTTCGGAATGATCGCGCGTGGGTTCAGGCTCGATCACCACCGTGTCGCCCGGCGCGTTCAGCCCCGCCAGCAGGATCGCGGACTTGATCTGGGCGCTGGCCACGGGGCTGCGATAGGTGACGGGGACCGGATCGGTAGCGCCTTCTATGGTGATGGGCAGGCGGCCGCCGTCGCGCGTGGTGATGCGGGCGCCGAACTGGGACAGCGGGTCAGTCACGCGGGCCATCGGACGGCGCGACAGGCTGGCATCCCCGGTGAAGGTCGCGGTGATCGGCGTCGTGGCCATCGCGCCCATGATCAGCCGCACGCCGGTGCCAGAATTGCCGCAGTCGATCACGCCCTCGGGGCTGCGAAAGCCGCCGACGCCTACGCCATGCACCGACCATTCGCCGGGGCCGTGGCGGGTGACCTCGGCGCCGAAGGCCGCCATCGCCTTGGCGGTGTCCAGCACGTCCTGACCCTCCAGCAGTCCGGTGATGCGCGTCTCGCCCACGGCCATGGCGCCCAGGATCAGCGCGCGGTGGCTGATCGACTTGTCGCCCGGCACCAGCGCCTCGCCGGTCAGGGGGCCGGCACGGCGGGCGGTCATCGGGCGGGGATCGGTGGAATGCGACATGGCTGACCTCATGGTTTTGCGGGGTCTTTTAGCCCGCGCCGCCCGGGCCTGCCACCATCATCTTGAGGCTGGGCGCGCCACGCCCTAGAAGGGAGCCTTCACGGATGGAGAACCCGATGCAGGAACTGGACCGGCTGCGCGCCCTGGCCGACCCCGAACGCGCCGCCCGCGCCAGCGCCCGCCACAAGAGCGGCCGCGAGACTCTGGGCGTCACCCCCGCCCAGATCGAGGCGCTTGCCACGGAATGGCGCGGCGAACGCGACCTGGAGGCACGGATCGCGCTGGCGGAGGCGCTGTGGGACAGCGACGTCCACGAGGCGCGCCTGGCCGCCGCCCGGCTGCTGGTGCAGGCGCGGATGCAGCCCGATGACGGAGCCTGGGCCGCGATCCTGGACTGGGCGCCCCAGATCGACGGCGCCGAGATCGCCGATGCGGTGATGTCGGCCGCCGCGCGCCGTCTGGTGGCGGACCCCGCACGTCTGGATCAGATCGTGCCTTGGGCGCGCAGCCGGAACCCCTGGCTGCGGCGCGGGCTGCTGATGGCGACGCTGCCCTGGGCCAAGATGAACAACCCCAAACCGGGCGATCTGGAGATTCGCGAGGCGGTTCTGGCGCTGATGCTGCGCCTGGCCTCGGATCGGCACGGCGCGGTGCGTCAGGCGGCCGAGACCTGGCTGCGCGATCTGGCCAAGCGCGACCCCGCGCGGGTCGCCGCCTGGCACGAGGCGCATGACGCAATGGCTGCGGTCGAGGCCGAGCTGCCTGACGAAGACGCGATCGACGACATCCCTCAGGGCGCATCCGAGGCGACCTCACCCCAGGATCAGCCCCCCGCCGACCTGCCCCCCGAAGGCGATCAGGAGCGGTAGACCTCCAGCGTCGGCAGGTCGGTCAGAGGCACGCCCAACAGCTGCAGCGCGGGCAGTGAGACTTGGCTGCCCGTGCCGCTGCCGGTCAGGGGAATCAGCTCGACCTGAGCCGATTTGCCGGTGGCCGGGTTGACGATGCGTCCCTGCGCGCGCGCCTGGACCAGCGGCGTCTTGATCCAGAACCCGCCCTCGGACGGATTGCCAAGCGATCCGACCGTGGTGCCAAGCCGTGTCTCGGCGCTGGCCGGGGCCTGGGCTGCGGCGGCGCGCTGCTGCGGCGTGGTGGTGTCCAACTGGGCGGGCGTCGCGCGGGCGGCCGGGCGGGGTGCGGGCGCGCGGGTCACGGCGGCGGCTGCGGTCGCGGCGGCCGTCTGCTCTGCGGTGGCGGCGGGGGTTGCGGGCCGTTCGGTCGTGGCGGCCATCTGGGTGCAGCCAGCCAGGGCCAGCCCGGTACCCAGGAAGGCGGCAAGGGGGATCAGACGCATCGGGAGGTCTCCGTTCTTCGTATCAGCGACAGCTTACATGCCCCGCGCCCGAGGTCCACAGACGCCCGCGTGAATGCCCCGCTTGTGAGCGGCCCCCCGCGCCCCTAGATTGAGGCGATGGACATGCACCCTCCCCTGATCGACCCGTTCGCCCGCCCCATCACCTATCTGCGGGTGTCGGTCACCGACCGCTGCGATTTCCGCTGCGTCTATTGCATGGCCGAGCACATGCAGTTCCTGCCCAAGGCCGACCTGCTGACCCTGGAGGAGCTGGACCGCCTGTCCACCGCCTTCATCGGCCTGGGCGTGCGCAAGCTGCGCATCACCGGGGGCGAGCCGCTGGTCCGTCGTGGCATCATGGGGTTCCTGCGCCAGGTCTCGCGCCATCTGGGGGCGGGCCTGGATGAGCTGACCCTGACCACCAATGGCAGCCAGCTGGCCCGCCACGCGGCGGAACTGGCCGATATCGGCGTGCGGCGCGTCAATGTCTCGCTGGACACGCTGGATGCGGACAAGTTCGCGGCGATCACCCGATGGGGCCGCCTGCCCCAGGTGCTGGAGGGCATCCGCGCCGCCACCGACGCGGGCCTGCGCGTCAAGATCAACGCCGTCGCGCTCAAGGGCGTGAACGACAGCGAGCTGTTCCAGATGGTGCAATGGTGCGGGGACCAGGGCCACGACCTGACCTTCATCGAGGTCATGCCGATGGGCGAGATGGGTGAGGAAAACCGCCTGGACCAGTACTGGCCGCTCTCGGACCTGCGCGCGCGGCTGGCCGAACGCTATACGCTGATCGACCTGGCCGAACGCACCGGCGGCCCCGCCCGCTATGTGCAGCTGGCCCAGACCGGGCAAAAAATCGGCTTCATCACGCCGCTGACCCACAACTTCTGCGAAAGCTGCAACCGCGTCCGCGTCACCTGCACCGGAGAGCTGTTCATGTGCCTGGGCCAGGAGGATAACGCCGACCTGCGCGCGCCCCTTCGCGCCAGCCCCGACGACGCGACGCTGCGCGAGACGATCCGCGCCGCCATCGCGCGCAAGCCCAAGGGCCACGATTTCGACTATTCCCGCCAGGCCGTCGCAGGCCAGATGACCCGCCACATGAGCCATACCGGCGGCTGACCGCGCCGGGCGGGGGGTCCGGGGGGCGCGAGCGCCCCCGGCCGTCGCGGGACGCACCTACTCGGCGGCGGCTTCCGCAGCGCGCGCCTCGGCTTCCAGAACCTGAGCGCGTTGCTCGACCAGTTCCACGATGTGATCGACCATCTGGTCGTTGGACAGCTTGTGGCTCTGCTTGCCTGCCATATAGACCATGCCGGACCCCGCGCCGCCGCCGGTGAAGCCCAGATCGGTCATCAGCGCCTCGCCCGGCCCGTTCACCACGCAGCCGATGATCGACAGCGACATCGGCGTCTTGATATGCTCCAGCCGCTGCTCCAACGCCTCGACGGTGCGGATCACGTCGAACCCCTGCCGCGCGCAGCTGGGACAGCTGATGATCTGCACGCCCCGCGTCCGCAGCCCAAGCGATTTCAGGATCTCGAAGCCGACCTTGACCTCCTGCACCGGATCGGCCGAAAGGCTGACGCGGATCGTGTCGCCGATGCCCATCCACAGCAGGTTGCCCAAGCCCACCGCCGACTTGACCGTCCCGCCGACAAAGCCACCCGCCTCGGTGATGCCCAGGTGGATCGGCGCATCGGTTGCCTCGGACAGCTGCTGATAGGCTGCCGCTGACAGGAACACGTCGCTGGCCTTCACGCTGATCTTGAACTCGTGGAAATCGTTGTCCTGCAGGATCTTGATGTGGTCCAGACCGCTCTCGACCATCGCGTCCGGGCAGGGCTCGCCGTATTTCTCCAGCAGATGCCGCTCCAGCGACCCGGCATTAACCCCGATGCGGATCGAACAACCGTGGTCCTTGGCCGCCTTGATGACCTCGCGCACGCGGCTCTCGTCGCCGATATTGCCGGGGTTGATGCGCAGGCAGGCGGCGCCCGCCTCGGCGGCCTCGATGGCGCGCTTGTAATGGAAATGGATGTCCGCCACGATCGGCACCGGGCTCTCGCGACAGATCTCGCGCAGCGCCCGCGTCGTCTCCTGATCGGGGGCGCTGATGCGGACGATATCGGCACCGGCCTCGGCGCAGGCGATCACCTGTTCCAGCGTGGCGCGCACGTCATGGCCGTTGGTGTTGGTCATGGTCTGCACGCTGATGGGCGCGTCGCCGCCGACGGGAACGTTACCCACCATGATCTGGCGCGACTTGCGGCGCTCGATGTTGCGCCAGGGACGGATCGGGTTCAGCGACATGGACAGCCTCCGGGGGTTCGCCCCTCAGATAAGCCATCACAGGCCCCGCGACAACCGCCCCTCAGCGCGCCAGCGCCGTCAGGACCGTCCCCAGGCAGGAACGCGGCAGCATGACCAGCATCGGCCCCTCCATCCGCAGGCTGACCAGCCCGGTGGCGCGGTTCGACGTGCCGACCCGCCCCCCCGGCGCAAACAGGATGCCGTCGATGGGCCATTCCAGCCCCTGGCTGGTGCCGCGCGCCGGCCCCATCGGATACAGCGAGACCCGCGTTCCCGGCATCAACGGCAGCGTCAGGCGCGGCGGGCAGACCATCACCACGTCATCGGGCGCCAGCATGACCACCCGCGGCAGGCCCGGTGCGACCATCACGGTCAGGGCCGCCAGCGTATGATCCAGCCGCAACCCGGCGAACCCGACCGCCACGACCAGTGGTGCGTCGATCCGCCTCAGGCATTTCGCGAAATCGGTGCTGTCCTGCTCGGACACTTCCAGCACCCGCTCCGCCGGGATCAGCCGCCGCGAGGGGGCCGAGATGCTATCCAGATCGCCGATCACCCAATCGGGCGGCTGCCCCAGGGACAGCGCCCGGTCCGCCCCGCCATCGGCCGCGACCAGCACCGGCGCCACCGCCAGCGCCTGATCCAGGTCGTCAGTCGTCACCGCGCCACCGCCGATCACGGTGACGCCTTTGTCGTGGCGGATGGTGCGGTCGGGCATCAGCCCTTGCCGACGCCCCGAAAGACCCGCTTGAACGGCAAGGTCCACAGGATGCCCAGGACGATATAGATCAGCAGCTCGACCCAGATCGGCTGGCGCCCGAAGCGTCCGTCCAGCCAGTTCATCAGCGAGACCGCGACAATGACGTAAAGGGGCATCAGGACGACCAGAATCAGGATCGACAGCCTCTTGCGGGTCTTCAGTTCCATGTCGCCAATGTCCTTCATCAAGAGGGCAAGACGCGGCCCAAGGGGGTCCGGGGGACAGGATGTCCCCCGGCACGTCGCGGGACGCGGGTCAGTCGGCAAAGGGGTCGGTCACCAGGATCGTGTCATCGCGTTCCGGGCTGGTGGACAGCATGGCGACCGGACACTGGATCAGCTCCTCGACGCGGCGCACATACTTGATCGCTGCTGCCGGCAGGTCGGCCCAGCTGCGCGCGCCGGCCGTCGATTCGTGCCAGCCATCCATTTCCTCATAGATCGGCGTGACCTTGGCCTGCAACGCGGCGGCGGTCGGCAGATAGTCGTATTTCACCCCGTCGATCTCGTAGCCGGTGCAGATCTTCAGCGTGTCGAACCCGTCCAGCACATCCAGCTTGGTCAGGGCGATGCCGTTGACGCCGCTGATCGCGCAGGTCTGGCGCACCAGAACCGCGTCGAACCAGCCGCAGCGCCGCTTGCGGCCTGTGACGGTGCCGAACTCGTGGCCGCGCACTCCAAGGCGCTGGCCGTCCGCGTCGTCCAGCTCGGTCGGGAACGGGCCTTCGCCGACGCGGGTGGTATAGGCCTTGACGATGCCCAGCACGAAACCGATCGCGCCCGGCCCCATCCCGGTGCCGCTGGCCGCGGCCCCCGAGGTGGTCGTGGACGAGGTCACATAGGGGTAGGTGCCGAAATCGATGTCCAGCAGCGATCCCTGCGCGCCCTCGAACAGGATGCGCTTTCCGGCCTTGCGGGCGTCGCCCATGATCTTCCAGACGGGCTGGGCATAGGGCAGCAGCTTGGGCGCGATCTCCATCAGGCGGGCCTTGAGATCGGCGCGGTCGATGGGCGTGGCGCCCAGGCCTGCGCGCAGCGCGTCGTGATGGGCCAGCAGGCGGTCCAGGCGCGCGTCCAGGGTTTCTTCGTCGCCCAGATCGGCCACGCGGATCGACCGGCGTCCGACCTTGTCTTCATAGGCCGGGCCGATGCCGCGACCGGTGGTGCCGATCTTGGCCTTGCCGGCGGCTTCCTCGCGCAGCTTGTCCAGGTCCTGGTGCAGCGGCAGGATCAGCGGCGTGTTCTCGGCGATCATCAGGTTCGCGGTCGAGATGGCGACCCCCTGCCCGGCCAGCTTGTCGATTTCCGAGAACAGCGACCACGGGTCCAGGACCACGCCATTGCCGATCACGGCCAGCTTGTCCTCGCGCACGATCCCCGAGGGCAGCAGCGACAGCTTGAACACCTTGCCGTCGATGACCAGCGTGTGGCCGGCATTGTGACCGCCCTGAAAGCGCGCGATGACGTCGGCGCGTTCCGACAGCCAGTCGACGATCTTGCCCTTGCCTTCGTCGCCCCACTGGGCTCCGACAACCACAACATTGGCCATGAGCGATCCTTTTCGTTGTCCGAAACTCTTTTCGCCCCGGCATTAGCGCATCGCGGGGGGCGGGGAAAGCCGCTTTGTCAGGACCTTGCCGGGGGCGGTGGCCGGGGGCGCTTCGCCCCCCGGACCCCCAGAGGATATTTCTAGTGAAGAAGAGTATTAAGAAGACAGCCTTGTCACCAGTGGGGCGGGCGCTGGTCTGCCAGGGCGATGCTGCCGGGGGCGTCGGCCTGGCGTTCGGCCTCGGCCTGGGTCAGGCGGTCGACGCGGGCGGTCAGGCGGCTCAGGTCGCGGTCCTGGCGGGCGATGACCTCGGACAGGTCCTCGGTCAGGCGGGTCAGATGGGCCAGCGCCTCCTCCAGCTGATGCAGGCGGTTTTCCTGATCCTTGTCCATGTCGTCACCTTCCGTTAGAGCGGCGCCTGAAGATGGGCCCGAAAAGGCGACTGATACCATGGCAAAAGACAAGAAGCAGCCCCGTCCCAAGGCCGAGACGCCCAAGGGATTCCGCGATTATTTCGGCGCCGACGTGACCGAACGGCGCGACATGCTGGACCGCATCGCCGCGGTTTATCACCGCCATGGTTTTGATCCGCTGGAGACCAGCGCCGTCGAGACGGTCGAGGCCTTGGGCAAGTTCCTGCCCGATGTGGACCGCCCCAATGCCGGCGTCTTTGCCTGGCAGGAGGAGGCGGTCCCGGGTGGCGGCACCGCGGGCGACTGGCTGGCGCTGCGCTATGATCTGACCGCGCCCTTGGCGCGAGTGGCGGCGCAGTATCGCAACGACCTGCCCAGCCCCTATCGGCGCTATGCGATGGGGCCGGTCTGGCGCAACGAAAAGCCGGGTCCGGGGCGGTTCCGGCAGTTCTATCAATGCGATGCAGATACGGTGGGGTCGGCCTCGGTCGCGGCGGATGCCGAGATCTGCGGCATGCTGGCCGATGCGCTGGAGGCGGTGGGCATCGCGCGCGGCGACTATCTGGTGCGGATCAACAACCGCAAGGTGCTGAACGGCGTGCTGGAGGCGGCGGAGGTCCGCGAGGATCAGGCCGAGGATGTACTGCGCCAGATCGACAAGTTCGACAAGGTCGGCCGCGACGGTGTGCTGTCCCTGCTGACCACGGGCCGCCTGGACGACAGCGGCGCGCGGATCGAGGGCGTGGGGCTGACGCCCGCGCAGGCCGAGCCGGTGCTGGCCTTCCTGACCTCCAAGGGCGCGGATAATGCCGCGACCCTGGACAATCTGGCGGCGGCGGTCGGCGGATCGGTCGTGGGCGCCGAGGGCGTGGACGAGTTGCGCCAGATCGCCGCCATGCTGTATGCGATGGGCGTGGCCGAGGATCGCGCCGTCATTGACCCGGCGGTCGTGCGGGGTCTGGGCTATTACACCGGGCCGGTCTTCGAAGCCGAGCTGAGCTTCGAGATCCTGGACGACAAGGGTCGCAAGCGGCAGTTCGGATCGGTGGCGGGCGGCGGGCGCTATGACGGGCTGGTCGAGCGGTTCACGGGCCAGAAGGTCCCGGCAACGGGCGTCAGCATCGGCGCGGACCGCCTGCTGGCCGCGCTGCGGGCCAAGGGGCTGGTCGGGGCCGAGGCGCAGGGACCGGTAGTCGTGACCGTCATGGACCGCGACCGGATGGCGGATTATCAAGCGATGGCCGCCGATCTGCGCGCCGCGGGCATCCGGGCCGAGGTCTATCTGGGCAACCCCAAGAATTTCGGCAACCAGCTGAAATACGCGGACAGACGCGGCGCGCCCGTGGCGATCATCCAGGGCACCGACGAGGCCGCGCGCGGCGTAGTGCAGGTCAAGGACCTGATCCTGGGCGCGAAGATCGCGGCGGAAGCCTCTGTCGAGGAATGGAAATCCCAGCCCGCCCAGACCGAGGTGGCGGTCGCCGATCTGGTGGCCGAAGTGCGGCGCATCCTGTCATGATCCCCAAGCAGGCCAAGCAGTCGGTGGGCCAGCGGTTCCTAGCCCGGTTCCGCGACGCGGGCGCCGAGGAGATCGCGCCCGACATCCTGCTGCCCGCGGGCGACCTGCTGGACCTGTACGGAGAGGATATCCGCGCCCGCGCCTATGTCACGCAGGACCCGATCCGCGGAGAGATGATGCTGCGCCCGGATTTCACCGTGCCGGTGGTGCGCGCGCATATGCAGAACGGGGCCGATCCGGCGCGCTATTGCTATCTGGGCGAGGTGTTTCGCAAGCAGGACATGGGCGACACCCGCCCCGCCGCGCCGCGCGACAACGAATACCTGCAATGCGGATTCGAGCTGTTCACCCGCGACCCGCAGGCCGATGCCGAGGTCTTTGCGCTGTTCCACGACGCGCTGGCGCCGCTGTCGCTGACGGCGCAGATCGGCGACATGGGGCTGCTGCTGGACGCGGTGCGCGGCCTGCCGCTGACGCAGGCGCGGGCGGCGGCGCTGATGCACCACATCTGGCGGCCGGGGCGGTTCGCGCGGCTGCTGGCGCGGTTTTCGACCCCCGCCGTGGCGCGCGATTTCCCGGATGCTGCCGCGCCTTGGGCCGGGATGCGGACCGAGGACGAGATGATCCGCCGCATCGCCCGCCTGCAATCGGACGCCGCCGTCCCGCCCCTGTCCCCGGTCTGGACCGAGCGGCTGGACCGGCTGTTCACCCTGCGCGCGCCCGCGCCCGACGCGCTGGCCGCGTTGACGGATCTGGCCCGCGACATGCCGGCCATCGCGCCCGCTGTCACGCGCATCCGCGCGCGGTTGGACGCCATCGCGGCGCGCGGGATAGACCTGTCGGCGGTGATCTTCGATGCCAGCCACGGGCGCACGACGCTTGAATATTACGACGGCTTCACCTTCAGCTTTGTGGCGGATCGGGCGGGCTGGCCTCCGGTCGCGTCGGGGGGGCGCTATGACGCGCTGACCCGCGTGCTGGGGCGCGGGCGCGAGATCCCGGCTGTGGGCGGCATCATCCGCCCCGGCCTGGTGGCCGAACTGGAGGCGCAGGCATGATCAGGCTGGGCGTGCCGTCCAAGGGGCGGCTGATGGAGCAGACCTTCGACTGGTTCGCGGATCGCGGCGTGCGCCTGTCGCGGGCCGGATCGGACCGCGAATATGCGGGCCGGGTCGAGGGGGTGGACGGCGTGTCGCTGGTCCTGCTGTCAGCCGGAGAGATCCCGCGAGAGCTGGCCGCGGGCCGGATCGAGCTGGGCGTGACCGGCACCGATCTGGTGCGCGAAAAGCTGGCCGGCTGGTCGTCCGACCTGGTCGAGCTGGCGCCGATGGGGTTCGGTCATGCCGACCTGATCCTGGCCGTGCCGGACTGCTGGCGCGATTGCGCGACCCTGGACGATTTCGCGGCCATCGCCCGCGATTTCCGGGCCGAACATGGGTTCCGCCTGCGCATCGCTACGAAGTATCACCGGCTGGTGCGGGCCTGGCTGGCCACCCATGAGGTCGCGGATTACCAGCTGGTCGACAGCCAGGGCGCGACCGAGGGCACGGTCGCCAACCTGACCGCCGAGGCCATCGCCGACATCACCTCGTCGGGCGAGACGCTGCGCGCCAACAACCTGCGCATCCTGGACGAGGCGCCGATCCTGCGCTCTCAGGCCACCCTGTTCGCGAACCGGGCGGCAATGGGACCGGCGATGGCGGCGCTGACGGCGCGGCTTGGGCTTCACGGGGGCGGGTGATCGTCCCACCGGTCGGACAGGATGCGTTCGCCGTCGCCCTTGGGGTCCTCGAACTGGCGGTTGCGCAGCGCCCAGACAAAGGCTGTCAGCCCCGCCGCGCCAAGCCCTAGGGACACCGGGATCAGGATGGCCAGAATCTCCATCAGCGGGCCTTTCCCGACAGGCGCAACGCGTTCAGCGTCACGGTGATCGAACTGACCGACATCGCCAGCGCGGCCAACAGCGGCGTGGCCATGCCCAGGATCGCAAAGGGCACCGCGATCACGTTATAGCCGAACGAGATCGCGAAATTCTCGCGGATGCGGCGGGTGGCCAGGCGCGCGATCACCAGCGCCTCGGCCATCAGGACCATGTCGCTGGCGACCCGCGCCGCGTCCAGCGCGCTGGCCGGTGACAGCGACACATGCGCCCGCGCCAGGGCCGCCGTGTCGTTCAGACCGTCGCCCACCATCAGCACCTTTGCCCCCGCATCGGCCAGGGCGGCGACCGCATCGGCCTTGCCCACCGGGTCGATGCCCGCATGCCATTCGCTGATGCCCAGGCCTGCGGCCAGCGCCGCCACCGGGGCCGCGCGGTCGCCCGACAGCAGGATCACCCGCCGACCGTCGGCCAGCAGCCGCGCCACGCAATCGGCGGCGCCGGGGCGCAGGCTGTCGGTGAAATCCAGCCGCAGGGGCGCCTGCCCCTCGACCGACAGCCAGCTGGACAGGGTGGCCGCGTCCTGATCATCAGCGACCCCCAGCCATTCCGCGCGCCCAAGCCGCAGGTCGCGCCCCTGCCAGCGGGCCGAGACGCCCCGGCCCGGATGCTCGGTCAGCGCCTCCAGCACCGCCGGGGGGGTGCCCTCCAGGGCTTGGGCCAGCGCGCGGGACAGCGGATGGGCGGACCCCTGGGCCAGCGCATGGGCCAGCGGGCGCAGGTCGGCGGGGATGGAATCGGGGTCCAGCAGGCGGGGCTGGCCCATGGTCAGGGTGCCGGTCTTGTCAAAGACGACGGTATCCACTTCGGCCAGACGCTCCAGCGCGGTGCCGTCCTTGATCAGCAGTCCACGCCGGAACAGCCGCCCCGAGGCTGAGGTCGCCACCGCGGGCACCGCCAGCCCAAGCGCGCAGGGGCAGGTGATGATCAGCACCGCCGCCGCGATGTTCACAGCCAGCCGCATGTCGCCCGTGGCCCACAGCCAGCCCAGAAAGCTGCCAAAGGCCAGCACATGCACCGCCGGCGAATAGCCCCGCGCCGCGCGTTCCGCGAGCGATGTATAGCGGCCGCGCGCATTCTCGGCCGCCTCGACCAGTGCGGTCAGCCGCGCCAGCGAACTGTCCTGACCCGCCGCCGTCACGCGCAGGACCAGGGGGCCGGTCAGGTTCACCTCTCCGGCCGACAGGGTCATGCCGGGGGCGGCCGCGACGGGCAGCGTCTCTCCGGTCAGCAGGGCGCGGTCGATCTCGCTCTGGCCCTCCAGCACGGTGCCGTCGGCGGGAATGCGCCCGCCGGGACGCACGCGGATCAGATCGCCGGGGCGCAGGTCGGCCACGGGGACGGTGCGTTCGACCGCCCCCGACAGCAGCGTGGCGCGCGGGACCTCCAGCGCGGTCAGCTCGGCCGCGGCGCTGCGGGCGATGGCGCGGGTGCGGTGGTCCAGATAGCGCCCGACCAGCAGAAAGAAACACAGCATCACCGCCGCGTCGAAATAGGCGTGATGGCCGGACTGGGCGGTCTCGAACACGCTGATCGCGCTGGCCAGGATCAGCGCCAGAGAGATCGGCACGTCCATCCCCAGCCTGCCCGCCTTGAGCGACCGCCACGCGCTGGCAAAGAACGGCTGGCCCGCAAAGACCACCGTGGGCAGGGCGATGGCGCCGCTGATCCAGTGGAACAGGTCGCGGGTCGCGGCCTCGGCCCCGGACCAGACGGCGACCGACAGGATCATGATGTTCATCATCGCGAATCCCGACACGCCGATGCGCATCAGCAGGTCGCGCCCGGCCCGGTCGCCCGCCGATTGGGCCAGCGCGTCGGGGTCCAGCTCATGCGCCTGATGGCCCGCGCGGGTCAGCACGGGCACCAGGTCGGCGGCGGTCAGGCCGGGCGCGTTCACCGTCACCCGGCGCAGCGTCAGGTTCACGCGGGCCGCGCGCACGCCGGGATGGGCCATCAGCGCGCCCTCGATCTGGGTGATGCACAGGGCGCAATGCGCGTCGGGCAGCGACAGGATCAGGCGGTTGGGGGCCAGGGCCTCGGCCCGGTCGGCCAGGCGCTGCGCCAGGGGGGCTGCGTCGCAGGCGGGGCAGCCGCCAAGGCGCGGGGCATAGGATGCGTCGGACATCAGGGCCTCACATGCAAAGGCAGGCGCAGGCGATAGGGGGTGCCGTCATGGGCCTCGGCGATCAGGTCGGCGTTCCAGTTGCCGGGCGCCAGATCGACGCGCGCGGTCCAGCGGCCCGGCCCCTCGGGGTTCAGGCGCGGCTGCTGGTCCGAGGCCTGGTGCGTGGGCCGGCGCAGCATCAGCTGCAGCGTGCGGGGTGCGACGCCCTGCCCCGTGGCGTCGGTCAGATGCAGCGCCAGGCGCCCCTCGACCAGGGTCAGGTCGGCCTGCCAGCCCAGCTGCTGCTGGGCCGCACGGTCGGCCTGGAAATGCTGCGAGGCGACATAGGGGCTGGCCGTCTCGACCCCCGGAAAGCTGCTGATCGCGTTGGCGGCCATCACCAGATTGACCCCGATGATGGTACCAAAGGCCGCAATCGTGATGGCCAGGACATGGCCACCGGTCAGTTCGCGTTTCATCGTGCATCCCTTCCGTGAAAGACGGTCCTGATCCGCGCGGCGGCGGGCCCGTCCAGGTCGCGGGCGGTCAGGGTGACAGGTTCGGACCCGGCGCTGGCCAGCGGGCTGCGGGGGTCGGCGGACAGATAGACGCGCCGCGTCAGGGTCTGGTCGGGCGGCACGGTGATGTGGCCCGCCGGTTCGCCTTCGATGGCGATGGACAGGGGCGCCCCGGATTCGATGCCCAGTTGATAGGTGACGTCGTGATGCTGCTTGTTGCGCAGGCGCAGCTCATAGGCGTTGCGGATGGTGCCGTCCGACAGCGTCACATACAGCGGATTGCGCACCGGCGTGACGTTCAGATCCACCTGCGACCGCAGCGCCAGGCCCACGACCAGCAGCACCCCGATGCCCGACCACAGCACCGTATAGACCGCCATGCGCGGGCGCAGCAGAAGCCGCCAGACGCTGCGCACGGGCTGGCCCGCGCGCTCTGCCGTCTCATCCGACAGGGCCAGATAGCCGATCAGGCCGCGCGGTTTTCCGGTGCGGTCCATCATCGCGTCGCAGGCGTCAATGCAAAGCGCGCAGGTGATGCAGGCCAGCTGTTGTCCGTCGCGGATGTCGATGCCGGTCGGGCAGACGTTCACGCAGGCCATGCAGTCGATACAGTCGCCCGCCCCCGCGCCCTTGCCGCGCGGCTCTCCGCGCCAGTCGCGATAGGCGACGGTCAGCGTATCCTCGTCCATCATGGCGGCCTGGATGCGCGGCCAGGGGCAGGCATAGATGCAGATCTGTTCGCGGGCAAAGCCGCCAAAGACAAAGGTCGTCGCGGTCAGGATGGCGATGGTCGCCCAGGCCACCGGATGCGCCTGCCCCGTCAGCAGATCGCGCGCCAGCGTCGGCGCGTCGGTGAAATAGAACACCCAGGCCCCGCCCGTCGCCAGCGCGATCAGCAGCCAGGCGGTCCATTTGGTGATCCGCAGCCGCGCCTTGGACAGCGACCAGGGCGCGCGGTGCAGGCGGATGCGGGCGTTGCGGTCGCCCTCGATCCAGCGCTCGACCAAGATGAACAGGTCGGTCCAGACCGTCTGCGGGCAGGCATAGCCGCACCAGACCCGCCCCAGGGCCGAGGTGAACAGGAACAGCCCCAACCCCGCCATGACCAGAAGGCCCGCGACGAAATAGAATTCATGCGGCCAGATCTCGATCCAGAAAAAGAAGAACCGCCGGTTTGCCATGTCGACCAGCACCGCCTGATCGGGCATGGCCGGGCCGCGGTCCCACCGCAGCCAGGGCGTGACGTAATAGATCGCCAGCGAAACGGCCATCGCCGCCCATTTCAGGCGGCGGAAATGTCCACTGACGCGTTTGGGAAAGATCGGCTCGCGCGGGGCGTATAGGCTGGGGGTCTCCAGCGGCGTGGTCATGGCAGGCTCCTGTTTCGCCTGCCCGGTCTAGGGCGCGGGGGTGCGCCCCGCCTTGACCTGGATCAACCCCCCGCTAAAGCAGCACCGCGACCGAGATGGCGGCGATCAGCAGCCCCGCCCCCAGCTGCATCGCGCCTGGCAGCCAGCGGCCCAGCTGCGCCCAGGGGCCGGTCGCGGGGAACAGCGCGACGCTGCCCTGACGCGCCCAGACCGCCAGCCCCGCCACGCCCACGGTGACCAGCGCGGTGCCTAAGCCCATCGCCAGCGTGCCCAGCATGCCGATGCCGAAGATGCCCATGCGCCAGGTCAGGATCAGCAGGAACAGCGCCCCCGTGCAGGGCCGCGCGGCGATGCCCGCCACGACCAGCAGCCCGTCGCGCAGGGACCGGGTCTGGGCGACCTGCTGGGGCGTGGGACCATGCGCGTGCCCGCACCCGCAGCCGTCGTGATGGTGGTGGTCGTGGTGATGGCGCGCGGCCTCGGACCGCAGCATGCGGGCGCCGCGCAGGGCCAGCCACAGGCCGACCAGCGCGATCATCACCGTGCTGATCTGCGCCATCGCGACCTCGGATAGCTCGGTCAGGGCCTCGCGGCCCAGGTCGAGGATGGTGATGCCACCCCAGACCAGCGCGACCGCCGTGCCCGCCTGCGCCACCGATGCTGCCACCGACAGGCCCGCCAGCCGCGCAAAGGGCACCTGCGCGCCGAAACCATAGGTGCCGATGATCACCTTGCCATGCCCCGGGCCCACCGCATGGGCCACGCCATAGGCAAAGCACAGCCCCAGCAGCGAGGCGACCGCCCCCGGTTCTCCGGCGCGCAGCGCGCGCAGGGCGCCGGCCATCAGGTTCTGGGCGTTGCGCTGTTGCTGGGTCGCCCAATATTCGATCCCGGCCAGGCCGCCGCCCAGCCACAGCGCCACCAGCAACAGCCCCACGACCAACCCGACCAGCGCCACGACGCGCGACAGGGCCGCACTCATGCGTCCGGCCCGCAGCGGACGCGGATCTCGTCCGAACCGACCGATCCGATATCGACCACCAGCATCTCCTGTTCGGGGCTTGTCTCGGCCCCCTCGCCCAGGGCCTCGGCCACGGCGCGGGCATAGGCATCGGCGGCCGCGAACGGATCGCCCATGCGCAGGTCGGCCACGCAGTCGGCGCCGGTGATGGCGGGCGGTTCGGGAATGCTGAACTGCACGTAATATTCGGGGTCATAGACCTGCACCAGCAGCGGCAGCGCCCCGTCCAGCGGGGTCTCAAGGTCACGCCAATGGCGCGAGACCAGCTGCCCGTCCTCATAGCGCGCGGTGAAGTCGCGCCCGTCGCGCAGGCCGATGCGCCGCCCTTCGACGCCCAGATACAGGCGGCCGTCAAAGCCCGGCTCCCACCCCGCGTCAAAGCCCTGCAGGGCGGCCTGTTCGTCGGGCGTCAGGATGCCGTCGCCATCGGGGTCCAGACCCAGATCCTCGATGATCAGCAGCGAATAGAACGCGTCATATCGCCATTCGACCGCCACCTGCGACAGGGCGCCCTGATCGTCATAGACCAGCTCCAGCCCTGCATCGATGAACAGATGCGGATGGGCCAACGCGCCCGCGGGCGGCAGGATCATCAGGGCGGCAAGGCAGGATCGCAGGAACATCGGTCAGGCACCTTGGCAAGGACGGCGCTTCCAGTTACCCGCGTTGCGCCCGGCGTGCAAATCACCCCTTTGCCAGCCGGGCCGTGACCGCAGACCTGCAACCCCGGCGCCCCGTGCTGCGTGTCTGTCCCCGTCAAGCGCAAGGAGAGACCGCATGAGACGACTGGCCTATACCCTGATGGGGCTTGCCGTGACGGGGCTGATGCTGGCTGGCTGCGGGCGTGTGGTCGATGCCCGCGCCTCGGCCCGCGAGGCCGCGTTCGAGGCCGAGTTTCCCCCCACGGGCCAGCTGATCGACGTGCAGGGCACCACCGTCCATGTGGACATCCGGGGCAGCGGTCCCGACCTGATCCTGCTGCACGGGGCCAGCGGCAGCAGCCGCGACTTCACCTTTGCGATGGCCGACCGGCTGGCCGAGCGCTATCGCGTGCTGGCCTTTGACCGCCCCGGCCTGGGCTGGACCGAGGATATCGGCGCGCAGACGCCGAACCCCATCGCGCAGGCCGAACTGCTGCGCGCGGCGGCCGATCAGCTGGGCGTGCGCCGCCCCGTCGTGCTGGGCCACAGCTATGGCGGCGCGGTGGCGCTGGCCTGGGGGCTGCGCGCGCCGGGCGACACGGCGGCGCTGGTGATCGTGTCGGGCGCCACGATGCCCTGGCCCGGCACGCTGACCGGCTGGTATGCCTTTCTGGAGACGCCCTTCGGTGACCACGTGGGCCCGCCCTTGCTGACCGCGCTGGCGCCGGTGTCCCTGGGCAACCGGATCATGGCGGGCATTTTTGAACCGCAGGCGGTGCCGCAGGGCTATGCCGATTACATCGGCGTGGGGCTGGCCGCACGGCGCGGGAACTATCGCGCGAATGCGTCCCAGATCAACAGCTTGCGCGCCTATCTTCGGGTGATGTCGCCGCAATATCCGCACCTGACCATGCCGGTCGAGGTGATCCACGGCGCGCGCGATACCATCGTCCCCGCCAGCGTCCACGCCCTGCCCCTGTCGGACGCCCTGCCCGATGCGGCGCTGACCATCCTGCCCGATCAGGGCCACATGCCCCAGCATGGCGACCCGCAGGCGATCATCGACGCCGTGGACCGGGCGGCGGCCCGCGCGGGCCTGCGCTAGGGGGTTGCGGGGCGCGCGCCCGCGCCCCAAGGTGGCCGCCACACCAACCTTGGGGGCCATCATGCTGACCATCCACGGCGTCACCCGGTCGCGCGCGTCCCGCGTCATCTGGCTGTGCCACGAACTGGACCTGCCCTTCCGCCAGGTGCCCGTGATCCAGGCCTATCGGATCGGCAATGCCGACGCGCCCGACGCCTCGCCCAACACGCGCAGCCCCGATTTCCTGGCCCTGTCGCCCGCAGGCGCCATCCCGGTGATCGAGGATGAGGGGCTGGTTCTGTCCGAATCGCTGGCCATCACGCTGCACCTGGCGCGCAAGCATGGCGGCCCCGCAGGGCCCCAGGACTATGCCGAGGACGCGCTGATGACCCAGTGGTCGATCTATGGCGCGACCGCGATCGAGCCTGACGCGCTGACCATCCTGATGCTGCACAATCGCGGCACGCTGCAATCGGCGGAAGATGCGGGCATCGTGGCCGAGGCCGCCGAACGGCTGGTCCGCCCGCTGAAGGTGCTGGAGGATCATCTGGCAACCCATGCCTATCTGGTCGGCGGGCGCTTTACCGTGGCCGACCTGAACCTAGCCGAGATCGTGCGCTATGCCCAAGGCCACGGCCCGCTGATGGAGCCCTTTCCCGCGATCCGCGCCTGGCTGTCGGCCTGCCAGGACCGCCCGGCCTTCCAGGCGATGTGGGCCGCCCGCTTGGCCGAACCGGAATAGCGCAATCCTTGGGGGCGGTGCGCGCGGGGGACACAACCCCTTGCCGCGCGCCCCTGCCCCATGAGATAAGCGCCCCCGACCCAGATCAGTGAGCGACCCCATGGCCGACGACCTTCTTTCCGGCAATGCCGCCAGCGACGCCTATTCCGCCTCCTCGATCGAGGTGCTGGAGGGGCTGGAGCCCGTGCGCAAGCGCCCCGGCATGTATATCGGCGGCACGGACGAACGCGCGCTGCATCACCTGGTCGCGGAAATCCTGGACAACTCGATGGACGAGGCGGTCGCGGGCCACGCCACCCGCATCGAGGTCGAGCTGCTGGCCGATTTCAGCGTGGTCGTGCGCGACAACGGTCGTGGCATTCCCATCGACCCGCACCCCAAGTTCCCCGGCAAATCCGCGCTGGAGGTGATCCTGTGCACGCTGCATGCGGGGGGCAAGTTCTCGGGCGATACCTATCAGACCTCGGGCGGGTTGCATGGGGTGGGCGCGTCGGTCGTGAACGCCTTGTCAGACCTGATGGTCGTGCAGGTCGCCCGCAACAAGGAGCTGTTCGAACAGCGGTTCTCTCGCGGTATCCCGCAGGGCCCGGTGGCCAAGATCGGCGCCGCGCCGAACCGGCGCGGCACCACCGTGACCTTCCACGCCGATGAGGAGATCTTCGGTCATCACCGCTTCAAGCCCGCGCGGCTGATGAAGATGGTGAAATCCAAGGCCTATCTGTTCAGCGGCGTCGAGATCCGCTGGAAGACCGAGATCGACGACGGAGAGACCCCGCGCGAGGCCACGTTCCATTTCCCCGGCGGCTTGGCCGATTACCTGACCGAGACGCTGTCCGGCGCCAGCACCTATTCTGACCGCCCTTTTGCGGGCAGCATCGATTTCCAGGCCAAGTTCGGTGTGCCGGGCAAGGTGGACTGGGCGATCAACTGGACGCCTGCGCGCGACGGCTTCATCCAGTCCTATTGCAACACCGTCCCCACGCCTGAGGGCGGCACCCACGAGATGGGGTTCTGGGCCGCGATCCTGAAGGGCATCCGCACCTATGGCGAACGCGTCAGCAACAAGAAGGCCGCCCAGATCACCCGAGAGGACCTGATCATCGGCGGCTGCGCGCTGGTCAGCTGTTTCATCCGCGAGCCGGAATTCGTGGGTCAGACCAAGGACCGGCTGGCCACGACCGAGGCCGCGCGCCTGGTCGAGGGCGCGGTGCGCGACCATTTCGACACCTGGTTGGCGTCTGATACCAAATCCGCCGGCGCGATCCTGGATTTCCTGGTCCTGCGCGCCGAGGAACGCCTGCGTCGCCGCCAGGAGAAAGAGACCGCCCGCAAGACCGCCACGAAAAAGCTGCGCCTGCCCGGCAAGCTGGTCGATTGCAGCGCGACCAACCGCGACGGGACCGAACTGTTCATCGTCGAGGGCGATTCGGCCGGTGGGTCCGCCAAGATGGCCCGCGACCGCACCAACCAGGCGCTGCTGCCGCTGCGCGGCAAGATCCTGAACGTGCTGGGCGCCGCATCGGCCAAGATGGGCACCAACCAGGAGATCAACGACCTCTGCCAGGCGCTTGGCGTGGGCATGGGCTCCCGGTTCAACGTCGACGATCTGCGCTATGACAAGATCATCATCATGACCGATGCCGATGTGGACGGGGCGCATATCGCCTCTCTGCTGATGACGTTCTTTTTCACGCAGATGCGGCCGATGATCGACAAGGGGCACCTCTATCTGGCCTGCCCGCCGCTGTATCGCCTGACGCAGGGGGCGCATCGCCTCTATGTGTCCGACGATGCCGAAAAGGAACGGATGATGGAAAAGGGCCTGGGCGGGCGCGGCAAGATCGACGTCCAGCGATTCAAGGGTCTGGGCGAGATGGACGCCAAGGACCTCAAGGACACGACCATGAACCCCAACACGCGCAAGCTGATCCGCGTCAGCATCGACGACGATGAGGGCGGCGAGACCGGCGACCTGGTCGAGCGCCTGATGGGGAAGAAACCCGAATTGCGGTTCGAATACATCCAGGAGAACGCCCGCTTCGTCGAGGAACTGGACGTCTAAAGGGCGTTCCATCGTGCGATCGTGGAGGGTCACAGCCGTCACCTTTCCGAACCCCGCTCAAGGCCACGACCAGCCCGATCCCTTCAAACCGGAGACCAGCACCGTCCGGGTGCGCCCTCAGGCCACGCACGGGCACTGGGATCATCTCCGTTCGTGGGGAGCGGTCCGGATGAGAAGTGCCCGCAAACCCGAAACGTGACCACGGCTGCGATTTGACGTCCTTTGCTCTGTACGGGGACCGCAATCAGGACATAAGGAACCCCAGGTCCCGTGCTTCAGGCGTCAAGACGGCGTCTGGGCCTTCAAGCTAATTGCGCCTCTAGGTGGCCTCCCGGAGGACCTTGTTGCACATCTCAGTGATGGGGATTCACTGAGCGCGTCCTGAGGGTTAGGTCGAGGGCATGCCGAAGCCTTCCCCGATCCGCTACCGCACGA
>NZ_MEES01000038.1:0-24663 GCF_001724535.1 Paracoccus sp. SCN 68-21
ACCAAATCCCCAGAATGTCTCCCGATCCAACCGCGCCTCTCAGCACCGCCTTCCCGGCCCCTCCAGCGTTCCCGCCTTCGGTGAAGCGGTGTTTAGGCCGAGCCGCCGGAGGACGCAAGCGGGTTTTGTGAAAAAAACGTGTCAGCCGGTCAAATTTCTCACAAACCACTGATATTGCATAATATTTCAGGACCGCTGAGGCCGCGTCCAGGGCATCGGCCGTCGAATCACCAGCCGCGAGGCCAGCAGAACGCCGATGATCGCAGCCCAGAGGATCGGGGCGACCTCATTGACCTTGATCGCCCACAGCCAGTGCATCGCGGCCAGGATGGCGCCGCCATAGACCACCATATGCAGGCGTCGCCACGCCTGCCCGCCCATGCGCCGCAGCGCCAGGTTGTTCGACGTCACCGCAAGGGCCAGCAGAATCAGGAACGCCCCCATGCCGAACAGCAGATAGGGCCGCTTGAGGATGTCGCGCCCCATCTGTCCCCACAGCAGCCCCATATCCAGAACCACCCAGGCCAGCACATGCGGTAGCGCATAGGCAAAGCAGATCACGCCGATCGCCCGGCGGAACCGCATCAGCGACACACCCGTCAGGCGCAGCAGCGGCGTGACCGCCAGCCCCCCCACCAGGAAATACAGCGCCGTCCGGCCAAGGCGATGTTCGACCTCCTGCACGGGATCGACGCCCAGGCCGCCCGTGACGATGTCCCACAGCAGCACGGCAAAGGGCAAAGCCCCCGCCAGCCAGACCGCCCAGACCGGAATGCGTCGCAGCGTGTCGTTGATAGCCCGGATCATCAGTAGTTCACCGACAGATCCATCCCCGCATAAAGCGACGCGACCTGATCGCCATAGCCGTTGAACATCAGCGTCTCCTTGCGCCCGCCGAACAGGCCCGCGCCGATGACGCGTTCCGTGGCCTGGCTCCAGCGGGGGTGATCCACCGTCGGGTTCACATTGGCATAGAACCCGTATTCGTTGGCCTGCAGCTGTTTCCAGGTGTTGACGGGCTGATCCTCGCGCAGGTGAATGCGCACGATCGACTTGATCGACTTGAAGCCGTATTTCCACGGCACGACCAACCGGATTGGCGCGCCGTTCTGATTGGGCATCGGCTGATCATAAAGGCCGGTGGCCAGAATGGTCAGCGGGTGCATCGCCTCGTCGAGGCGCAGCCCCTCGCGATAGGGCCAGTCCAGGATCGCGCGGCGCTGGCCGATCATCTCCTCGGGGCGGACCAGGGTCTCGAACTCGACGTATTTCGCCGAGGGCTGGACGCCCACCCGGGACAGCACGCTGGCCAGCGGCACGCCGATCCAGGGGACGACCATCGACCAGGCCTCGACACAGCGGAGGCGATAGATGCGTTCCTCCAGCGCGTTGTCGGGGGCCAGATCCTCGACGCCATAGCTGCCGGGGCGGTCCACCAGGCCGGTGATCTCGACCGTCCAGGGGTCGGTGGTCAGGGCATGGGCGTTGCGGGCGGGGTCTTCCTTGCCCGTGCCGAATTCGTAGAAATTGTTGTAGTTGGTGATTTCCTCGAAGGTGTTCAGCGTCTGATCCGTGGACAGGGGGGACGGCCGCGCGCTCAGCGTCTGCGCGCCGGCAAGGCCGGGCAGGGCCGCGGCGGCGATGCCCGCGGCCATGAATTTCCGCCGATCCAGAAAGATCTTGTGCGGCGTGACGTCAGACCAGTTCAGCTTCATCATGTCCTCCGATCGGGCTGGCCCGCAGGCGGGCAGACCCTTGCGTTATCGCATGATCCACGCAGGCAGTTACGCAAATGATGCATCACGTTCGGTTGACCGGGCGATTGACCGGGCGCGTTCAGTCCGCGCGGGCGATCTCGGCCAGGAAGGCATCGGCAAAGCGGTCCAGCCGGGGCTGGTCCAGATGCCGGGCCAGCGCGTCGGGGCTGGTCGGGCGGCTTTCCGCAATGCGCTTGATCTGAGCGGTCGAACAGGACAGCGGCTTATCAGTGCCCTCAGGGCCGCGCTGCAGGTCCAGCTGCACGGCCAACAGCCGGTCGAACAGCGCGCCCTCGGGCTTGCCCGCAAGCGCCCGGCGCGCGGGGTGCATCTCAGGCTGGGCGCCTGCGATGACCTCCAGGAAGGCGCGGCCAAAGCTGTCCAGCTTCTTCGCCCCCACGCCACCGATGCGCGCCATCTGGTCCAGGTCCTGCGGGCGTTTCTCGGCCATCTCGATCAAGGTGCGGTCGGGGAAGATGACATAGGCCGGCACGCGCGCCGCCTCCGCCAGGGCGCGCCGCTTGGCCTTCAGCGCGGACAGCAGGGGCTCGTCCTCCTCCGACACCTGGGTGCGCAGGACGTTGGCGGGCTTGGCCCCCTTGGTCGTGTCCTCCCGCAGGGTCACGCTGGCCTCGCCGCGCAGGACCGGGTGCGCGGTCTCGGTCAGGTGCAGGGCGCCGTGGCGTTCTGGGTCGGGGCGGCACAGGTCCAGCCCCATCATCTGCCGGAAGATCGCCTGCCACTGGCCGCGCCCGTGTTCACGCCCCACGCCGAATGTGGGCAGTTGGTCATGGCCACGCTCGCGCACCTTGTCGGTGGTGGTGCCGGTGAGGATGTCGATCAGATGGCCGGCACCAAACCATTCGCCGGTGCGCACCATCGCGGACAGCGCCTTCCTGACCGCCAGCGTGCCGTCGAACAGCTTGGGCGGGGTCTGGCACAGATCGCAATTGCCGCAATCGGTGGCCATATCCTCTCCGAAATAGGCCAGCAGCTTGCGCCGCCGACAGCCCGTCGCCTCGGCCAGGCCCAGCAGCGCGTTCAGCCGCGCATGGTCGCCCGACTTGCGCGCGGGGTCGGCCAGTCCTTCGTCGATCTGGGTGCGGCGCAGGCGGATGTCGTCGGGACCGTAAAGGGTCAGCGTATCCGCCGGATCGCCGTCGCGGCCCGCGCGCCCGATCTCCTGGTAATAGCCTTCGATGGATTTTGGCAGGTCAGCATGCATCACCCACCGGATGTCCGGTTTGTCGACGCCCATGCCAAAGGCGACAGTCGCCACGACGATCAGCCCGTCCTCGGTCTGGAACCGCGCCTCGGCCTCGCGCCGGGCCTCGGCCTCAAGGCCCGCGTGATAGGGGATCGCCGGGTGCCCCGCCTCGCGCAGCGCCTGCGCCAGCGTCTCGGTCCGTGCGCGTGCGCCGCAATAGATGATTCCCGACTGCCCCCGGCGCGCGGCGGCATAGGCCAGGACCTGGGTCCGGGGGCTGTTCTTGGGCTGGAAGGCCAGCCGGATGTTCGGACGGTCGAACCCGCGCAGGAACGTCACCGGGGCCTGCCCGTCGAACAGGCGGGTGACGATCTCGGCCCGCGTCTCGACATCCGCGGTGGCGGTGAACGCCGCCAGCGGCACGTCCAGCGTGCGCTTCAGATCGCCGATGCGCAGATAATCGGGGCGGAAGTCATGGCCCCACTGGCTGACGCAATGCGCCTCGTCGACCGCGATGGCGGTCACGCCCGCGCGCTTCAGCAGGTTGACCGTGCCGCCGGATGCCAGCCGTTCGGGCGCCATATACAGCACCTTCATCCGACCGTCGGCGATGGCCGAAAACACCGCGTCCGTCTCTGCCTCGGTGTTGCCGCTGGTCAGCGCCCCTGCCTCGACCCCCGCCTCACGCAGGGCGCGCACCTGGTCGCGCATCAGCGCAATCAACGGAGAGATGACCACCGTCACCCCCTCGCGCATCAGCGCGGGCAGCTGAAAGCACAGCGACTTGCCGCCGCCCGTCGGCATGATCGCCAGCACGTCGCGGCCTGCGGCCACCGCCTCGACGATCTCTTGCTGTCCGGGGCGGAAACCGTCGAATCCCCAGACCTGGCGCAGCAGATCTGTGGGCATCAACCGTAAAAGAAGCCCGCGTTGTTCGCCAAGGCGCGCTGCGCGATGATGATGATGATAAAGACGATCAGCGGCGCCAGATCCAGGCCCCCGGTATTGGGCAGGATGTTCCGGATCGGGCGATAGATCGGCTCCAATAGGCGGTTCAGCCCGTCCCATATCTGCGCGACCAGCGGCTGGCGCAGGTTCAGGACCTGGAAATTGATCAGCCAGGACATGATGATGTGCACGATCATGATGAACCACAGGACCTGCAGGATCAGTTGCAGGGCTTCGTACAGGGTTCCCATGGTCGTCTCCTTGGCTCACAGCGCGCGCGTTCGGCCCCTGTATGGCCGCAGGGCCCACGGGACGCAAGCGGGGCGCGACCGGATGCCGCCGCGTCCAGCTTGACGCCCGCGTGATCGCGGGCCACCCACGGGGCAACGCGAAAGGCCCCACCCCGAAAGGCCTGCTGACGAAAGGCCCCTCCATGTATCCGCTGATCCGCTTTGCCAAGGAACTGGTCAAGTTCCGCAACGCCCCCGCCCTGGACCCCCTGGGCACCCATGTGTCGACGCATATGTGCTGGCCCTGGGACCTGGACCCCTGGTGGGAGCTGAACAACGGCCGCACCCTGACCCTGTTCGATCTGGGCCGCATCCCGCTGGCGCGGCGCACCGGGCTGGTGCCGATTTTGCGCGCGAATGGCTGGGGCATCACCGTGGCGGGCAATTCGACCCGCTATCGCAAGCGCATCCGCGCGTTCCAGCGATTCACGATGATCTCGCGGACGGTGGGCTGGGACGCGCGCTTCGTCTATATGGAGCAGTCGATGTGGGCCGGCACGGAATGCTGCAACCAGGTGATGATCCGGTCCGCCGTGACCTCAGCGCAAGGCATCGTGCCCCCCGCCCGCGTGATGGAGGCCCTGGGCCACGGGCCCGACAGCCCGCCCCTGCCCGACTGGATCGCGGCCTGGATCGCGGCGGATGCGACCCGGCCCTGGCCGCCCGTCATCCCCGATGATGCGAAACTTAGCTTGCCACTGTAACGGCGCATGGCCCTTATGGCGGAAAAGCCATGGGGGACAGGCATGACGATCGATCGCAGGCGGGTCTGGGGCTGGTGGTTCTTTGACTGGGCCAGCCAGCCCTATCACACGCTGCTGCTGACCTTCGTCTTTTCGATCTACTTTGCCGAGGTCGCGCGGACGCATTTCATCGGCCAGGGCATGGATGCCGCGCTGGCTGGGGCGCAGGCGCAGTCGCTGTGGGGCTACGGGCTGGCGATCAGCGGCGCGGTGATCGCGCTGGCCGCCCCCGTTCTGGGCGCCATCGCGGACAGTTCGGGGCGGCGGATGCCCTGGGTCTGGGTGTTCTCGGGGTTCTATGTCCTAGGCGCGGCGGGGCTGTGGAGCCTGACGCCCGACCAGCCGCCGCTGGTCCAGGCGGTGATCCTGTTCGGAATCGGCCTGATCGGGGTCGAATTCGCCACGATCTTCACCAATGCCATGCTGCCCGCCCTGGCCCCGCGCGACGAGATCGGCCGCGTGTCGGGGTCGGGCTATGCCTTCGGCTATCTGGGCGGGGTCGTGGCGCTGGCGCTGATGCTGCTGCTGTTCGCGGAAACGCCGTCGGGGCGGACGCTGCTGGGCATCCCGCCGCTGTTCGGGCTGGACCCGGCAGCGCGCGAGGGCACACGCTTTGTCGGTCCCTTCACGGCCATCTGGTACGCGATCTTCATGATCCCGTTCTTTCTGTGGGTGCGCGAACCGGGGCCGGGCCGCCCCGTGCAGATCCGTCGCGCCCTGCGCGATCTGTGGGCCCTGATCCGTAGCCTGCGGCATCGGCGCAGTTTGGCGGCCTGGCTGGCCTCGTCGATGTTCTCGCGCGATGCGCTGAATGCGCTGTACGGGTTCGGGGGCGTCTATGCGGGGACGGTGCTGGGCTGGCCGGTGTTCCTGGCGGGTGTGTTCGGCGTGGTCAGCGCCATCTCAGCCGCGGTGATCAGCTGGCTGGGCGGGCGGGCGGACCGCGCATTCGGCCCGCGCGCGGTGATCGTGGCGGCCATCCTGGCGCTGACGGCGGTCTGCGTGCTGCTGGTCGGCATGGACCGGACCTCCGTGCTGGGCATCCCCACGCCCGACGCGATCCTGGGCAACCTGCGCCTGCCCGACCTGATTTTTTTCGCCTGCGGCGCGGTGATCGGGGGCGCGGGCGGCGCGCTGCAGGCGGCCAGCCGCACGATGATGGTCCGCCACACCACCCCAGACCGCGCGACCGAGGGGTTCGGCCTCTATGCGCTGTCGGGCAAGGCGACCGCGTTCCTGGCGCCCTTCCTGATCGCGGTGACCACGGATCTGACCGGGAATCAGCGCATCGGCTTTCTTCCCCTGATCGTGATCTTTCTTGTCGCGCTGGTTCTGCTAGTCTGGGTCGACCCCGAAGGAGAGACGCCCCCGTGATCCGCAAGACCCTGACCGCCGCCGCCGTCCTGATGGGCCTGGCCCTGCCCGCATCGGCCCAATCGCTGGCCAAGGACGTCTTCGGCGCCTTTCGCACCCCGTCGGGGGGACCGGCCGTGGCCATCGGCAACTATTCCCAGGGCTGCGCGCAGGGCCTGGTGCAGATGCCCGACAGCGGCCCCAGCTGGCAATCCATGCGCCTGTCGCGCGACCGCCATTGGGGCCACCCGGTGATGATCGATTTCCTGCAGGGCCTGTCGCGCGCGGCGCAGCAGGCCGGTTGGCAGGGTCTCTATATCGGCGATATCAGCCAGCCGCGTGGCGGGCCGATGACCTCGGGGCATGCCAGCCACCAGATCGGGCTGGATGCCGACATCTGGATGCTGCCGCCATCCTCGCTGCAGCTGTCGCGTCAGCAGCGCGAAAACCTGTCCTCGGTCTCGGTCGTGGCGAATGGCGGCACGGCGCTGTCGGGCAACTGGACGGGGGCGCATATGTCGATCATGCGCGCCGCCGCCCGCGACCCCCGCGTGGAACGCATCTTCGTCGATCCGGTCGCCAAGGTCGCGATGTGCCAGATGGAGACCGGCAACCGCGACTGGCTGCGCAAGATCCGGCCCATCAACAACCACGACTATCACTTCCACGTCCGCATGAACTGCCCCGCAGGCTCCATGTGCCAGACGCCGAACCCGATCCCGGCGGGCGATGGCTGCGCCGAGGCGCAGGAATGGATCAACATCCGCATCGACCCCAGCCGGGCCCAGCCATCGACCCCCGACCCCGATTACCGCCACCCCCGCACCTTCCGGATGAGCGACCTGCCCAGCCAATGTTCGACCGTCGCCTCCGCGCCCTGACGCTTGCCCTGACCGCGTTTCTCGCAACCGCGCCTGCCCATGCAGGCGCGGTTCTTGATTACGTGGGCACCTTTGTCTGGCGTGACGACCACCCCAGCTTTGGCGGGTTTTCCGGCATCGAGATCAGCCCGGACGGCACCGGGTTCCACGCCCTGACCGACCGGTCGCACCTGTATTGGGGCCGGGTGGAACGCGACGACCAGGGCCTGGTGCGCGGCATGGCCGTGGCCGGGCGCGCGAACCTGTGCGACAGCGCGGGCCAGCCCCTGCCCCCCGGCTATACCGGCGACAGCGAGGGCATCGCCGTCGGCCCCGACGGCCGCATCCATGTCAGCTTCGAGGGGCTGGACCGCGTCGCCACCTATGACAGCCCCGACGCCCCCGCCACCCGCCTGCCCCGCCCGCCGCAGATCCCCGGCATGGGCCTGAACGCCGGGCTGGAGGCTCTGGCCATCCGCGACGGCACCCTGTTCGCGGTCCCCGAACGCTCGGCCAACGAGGCAACGCCCTTCACCGTGCTGGCCTTTGACGGGGAATGGACGGAATACGCCCAGATCCGCCGCGACCCGCGCTGGCTGGCGGTGGGGGCCGATTTCGGCCCCGACGGCTGGTTCTATCTGCTGGAGCGCGACTTTCGCGGCATCCTGGGTTTCAGCAGCCGCATCCGCCGGATGCAGCTGACCCCCGGCGTCATCCAGGACGACCAGATCCTGCTGGAGACGCGCCCGCTGCAATACGACAACCTAGAGGGGATCTCGGTCTGGGATGACGGGACGGGCATCCGCATCACGATGATCTCGGACGACAACTTCCTGTTCCTGCAGCGCACCGAGATCGTCGAATACCGCCTGCGCCCCGATCCGCCCACAGATTGACAAGCCGGGGCGGCGGGGCGTAAGGCCCGCGCTGTTCCGCGGACAAAAGGGGCCGAGTTTCTCCGCAACCTTGTCAAAACGGACCCGTCATGACCCGCTTTCTGCCCGGCATCCTTGCCATGGCCGCCATCGTGGTGGCCTCCAACATCCTTGTCCAGTTCACGGTGGCCACCTGGCTGACCTGGGGCGCCTTCACCTATCCGCTGGCCTTTCTGGTCACCGACGTGATGAACCGCGTCTATGGCGCGCCCGCCGCGCGGCGCGTGGTGCTGGCCGGGTTCGTCACCGGGGTCGCCTGGTCGCTGATCGCCGCCGGGCTGGAGGCCACGACCCTGCGAATCGCCATCGCCTCGGGGACGGCGTTTCTGGTCGCGCAGTTGGTCGATGTGCAGATCTTTGACAGTCTGCGGGGCGGGCGCTGGTGGCGAGCGCCGCTGGTGTCCACGCTGATCGGATCGGCGCTGGACACGGCGCTGTTCTTCGGCATCGCCTTTTCGGCCCTGCTGCCCGCCGACATCAACACGGGCTGGGCGACCGAGACGGTTCCGCTGCTTGGTCACGGACCGCTCAATCCGCTGTGGGTTTCGCTGGCACTTGCCGATTGGCTGGTCAAGCTGTGTCTGGCCCTACTGGCTCTGGTGCCATTCCGGATCATTGTCCGCAATTTGTTGGGTCGTGGGGCCGAAAGCTGATTGACAGATTTTCGATCTGTGTCAGCCTGCAGATATACAGCAATCTTTTGAAAGGAGGTGGTCCAGTGTCTAGAGTGATAGTGGAGAGACGTTTCGGAACAGTCGGGGGGACCGTCGCCTGAGGGCAGCCCCGAAGGCGCGTTACCCTGGTTGGGACCGGACCGCGGTCCGCCCCTAACCGGACCATCTCCTTGGATCTCGCGGGCCGCCTCCTTGCTGGGCGGCCCGTTCCTTTTGGGGCGGCCCCCATGCGGCGCGGCGCCGGGCAGGCGCGGGGGGCTGGCCGCCCCCCGCACGTCTCCTCAGCCGCGGACGGCGCGGCTTTCGCGGTTGGACCGCATCGCGGCGATCACTACGACGGCCCAGATCACCGCCGCCAGCCACCACAGCCCGCCCGCGATCAGCGCCATCCCGACCAGACCGGCCTGCACCACGTAATAGACCATGGTGATCAGCGTCTTGCGGATGATGTCGCCTTCCCGGTCGGTCAGGCCGACGACGGCGGATGCTGCGACCACGTTATGCACGCAGACCATGTTGCCCGCCGCCCCGCCGACCGCCTGCAGCACGACGACCACGGTGATCCCGGCCAGATCCAACCCGATGCCCTGCGCGGTCGAGAACTGGAACAGCGCGAACATCATGTTCGACACGGTATTCGACCCCGCGATAAAGGCACCCAAAGCGCCCACGATCGGCGCGAACAGCGGCCATGACCCGCCCGCGGCCCCGGCCATCCCCTCGGCCAGGGTGATGGGCATGGAGGCCACGCCCGGTGAGCCGGAGTTGATGAAGACCTGGACCATCGGCACCGCCAGCAGCAGCGCGGGTGCGGCGGCCAGCATCGTGCGCCCCGAGATCGCCCAGGCCCGCCCGTAATCGCGCCCCCGCATCCGGAACAGCGCGACCGAGATCAGCGAGGCGATGATCATCACCGTCCCCGGCGAATAGGCGAACTGCGCCGTGGCGTTGATCCCCGATCCGAACAGGTCGCGCAGCGCGATGGTCGTGTCAGGCCCGGTCAGCCAGGCCTTGAGCGGGGCGATGGTCCGGGTCAGCACCAACAGCACCGCCACGATCACATAGGGCATCCAGGCGCGCAGCAGCCCGATGCGCCGGTCCTCGGGGCCCAGATCGGCCTGATCCGGCTCCAGCTGACCCTGCCAGCCCGCGCCCCATTGCGCGCGGGGCGGAAAGTCGAACCGGTCCGAGGGCAGGAACCACCCCGCCCGCGCCGCCGGCACCACGATCATCAGCCCGATCAGCCCGCCCAGCAGCGACGGGAATTCCGGTCCCAGCACCCGCGCGACCGCCAGATAGGGCAGCGTGAAGGCCAGCCCGGCAAAGAGGGCGAATTTCCACGCCCGGAACCCTTCGGCAAAGCTGCGGCTGGTGCCGAAGAATCGCGTCAGCATGCCGACCATCAACAGCGGGACCAGCACCCCCACCAGCGCATGGACCAGCGCCACCTGGGCCGCGACGACGGGCACGTATTCCGCGACGGTCAGGGGCGCGATGGCGGCCTCGACCTCGGGGCTGTTGGACAGGCCGGTGCTGATGCCCACCAGCATCGGCGTGCCGACCGCGCCAAAGGATACCGGCGTGGACTGGATGATCAGCGTGACCATCACCGCCGCCATGGCCGGAAATCCGATCGCCAGCAGCAGCGGCGCCGCCACCGCGGCGGGGGTGCCGAACCCGGACGCCCCCTCGATCATCGACCCGAACATCCAGGCGATGATGATGGCCTGAATGCGCCGGTCCGGCGAGATATCGGTGAACCCCTGCCGGATCGCCCGGATCGCCCCCGATTCCTGCACCGTGTACAGCAGCAGGATCGCCCCGAACACGATGTAAAGCAGCGTCACCGCCGTCAGCAGGCCGTTGACCGTGGCCCCCGCGACGCGGGCCAGCGGCGCGCCCCACAGCAGCAGCGCCAGCGCGACCGTGACCAGATAGGCCGCCAGCATCGACAGCTTGGCCGACCGGCGCATCACCACCAGCAGCAAAAAGACCACCACGACCGGCAAGGCCGCGGCGATGAACATGACTCCCTGTGACACCTCGTCTCCTCCTCGATCTGTCTGCACCAGTCGGGCGGGGTTTTCAGGCGGAAAGCAAGAAAAAACCGGTCTGGAAACCAGACCGGTTGACGCGTGTGGCAACGATGGCGGGGTCAGTCGCGGCGGATGGCGATGGCGATGCCCTGACCGCCGCCGATGCACATGGTGATCAGCGCGGTGCGCCCGCCCGTCCGCTCCAGCTCGTGGATGGCCTTGACCATCAGGATCGCGCCGGTGGCGCCGACCGGATGACCCAGGGCGATGGCGCCGCCATTGGGGTTCACCCGGGCCGGGTCCAGCCCCAGGCCCTTGTTCACGGCCAGGGCCTGCGCGGCAAAGGCCTCGTTCGACTCAACCACGTCGAAATCGGCGGCCTTCAGCCCGGTCCGCGCCATCAGCGCCTCGACCGCGGGGACCGGGCCGATGCCCATAACCTCGGGGCGCACGCCCGCCACGGCATAGCCCAGGATGCGCGCCCGCGGGGTCAGGCCCGCGCGTTCGGCGGCATCCGCCCGTGCCAGGACCAGGGCGGCCGCCCCGTCATTGATGCCGCTGGCATTGCCCGCGGTGACGCTGCCGCCCTTCTGGAACACGGCCTTGAGGGCTGCCAGCTTGTCCAGGCTGGTGTCCTTGGGGTGCTCGTCCGTGTCAAAGGCGACCATGCCCTTGCGCGACTTGACCTCGATGGGCACGATCTGGTCCCTGAAATGGCCCGCCGCGATCGCCGCCGCCGCGCGGCGCTGCGATTCCATCGCGAATGCGTCCTGCTGTCCGCGGGTGATGTCATGCTCGGCGGCGACGTTTTCCGCCGTCATGCCCATATGGCCGGTGCCCATCGGGCAGGTCAGCGCGCCGGTCATCATGTCCAGCATCGCCTGATCGCCCATCTTGGCCCCAAAGCGGGCGGACGGCACGACATAGGGCGAACGGCTCATGCTTTCGGCGCCGCCCGCGATGGCGAAATCGGCGTCGCCCAGCATCAGCGCCTGCGCCGCCGACACGATGGCCTGCGCGCCCGAACCGCAGAGGCGGTTCACGTTCATTGCAGGCGTGGTGTGCGGGATGCCCGCCTCCAGCATGGCCACGCGGGACAGATACATGTCGCGGGGTTCGGTGTTGATCACATGGCCAAAGACCACCTGCCCGATCTGGTCGGGGGCCACGCCCGCCCGCTCCAGCGCGGCGCGGGTGACGGTGGTGGCCAGGGTGATCGGGGGGATGGCCGCCAGGCTGCCCCCGAAGGTGCCGATGGCGGTGCGGGCGCCGGACAGGATGACGATATCGGATGCGGACATTGAAGGGCCTCCTCTTGCCTGGGGGACAGTCTAGGGCGTGGGCGTGATGCCGCAAGCCGTGCCGTCACGGCAAATTGCGGACCCAGTCCCAAGGCGCTATGCTGCGGCGGAATATCGAGAGAGATCCCATGACCCAGACCGCGAACCAGACTGCCGCGCCGCACCGGCTGCGCATCAAGCTGCGGCTGGAATACGATTCCCCACTGATCCTGGGGCCGGGCAAGGCCGAGCTGCTGTCGCGCATCGGGCGTCTGGGGTCGATCTCGGCCGCCGCGCGAGAGATGGGCATGAGCTACAAGCGCGCCTGGACCCTGGTCGAGGAGATGAACGCGGCCTTTGCCGATCCGGTGATCGACAGCGCGCGGGGCGGCGCGGGCGGCGGCGGCGCCACGGTCACGGCCACCGGACAGCAGGTCCTGGCGCATTATCGCGCGCTGGAGACGCTGCTGCGCGAGGCGGGCCATGACGATCTGCAGGCGCTGAACGCGCTGCTGCGCCCCGAGCGCGCGGACTGATCCGTCGGCGGCCCGGCGCCCGCCCATCGGCTTTGTGATTTCACCGCCGCGTGATTTCCCGTAATATCGGGCAAAAGCCAAGAATGAGCAGAACGAGGGCAGAATGAACAGGCTTCTCAAACTGGCCATCGTCGGGCTGGTGGCGTCCTGCGGGGGCGGAAATTTCAGCGCGCCGCGACAGCTGGACAATGCCTGCGCGATCGCCGCGGAACGGCCCGCCTATCTGCGCGCGATGCGCGCGACAGAGCGGAAATGGGGCGTTCCGGTGCATGTGCAGATGGCGACGATGTATCAGGAATCGAAATTCATCGGCGATGCGCGCACGCCGCATCAATACGCGCTTGGCGTCATTCCCATCGGCCGCCAAAGCAGCGCCTTTGGCTATTCCCAGGCCCTGGACGGCACCTGGGAGGAGTATCAGCGCAACAGCGGCAACCGCCGGGCACAGCGCGACAACATCCGCGACGCGACCGATTTCATGGGCTGGTACATGGACGGCACCCAACGCCAGCTGGGTCTGTCCAAACAGGACGCCACGTCGCAATACCTGGCCTATCACGAGGGTCGCGGCGGGTTCTCGCGCGGCAGCCACCGGCAAAAGCCGTGGCTGATGCGCGTCGCGGGCCAGGTCGGCCAGCGATCCGAAATGTATCGCCAGCAGCTGGTCGCCTGCCGCCGCGCTTGACGCGGGCGCGGGGCCGGGGCCTTCTGTCCGTTCAACGGTCAGGAGGACCCCCATGTACCGCGTCATCGGCACCGCCAAGTCCCGCGCCCTGCGCGTCCTGTGGATGCTGGAGGAGCTGGGCCAACCCTACGAGCACATCCCCGCCAATCCGCGCAGCGACGGCGTGGCGCAGTTCAACCCGGCGGGCAAGGTGCCGGTCCTGATCGACGACGGCACGCCGATCACCGATTCGACCGCGATCCTGACCTATCTGGCCGACCGCCATGGCGACCTGACCCATCCGGCAGGCACGCTGGACCGCGCGCGCCAGGACAGCCTGACCCAGTTCCTGCTGGACGAATTCGACGCGGCGCTGTGGCTGGCCGCGCGCCACAGCTTCATCCTGCCCGAGGAGATGCGCCTTGGCGCGATCAAGAACACCCTGCGATGGGAGTTCGAGACCAGCCAGCGCACGCTGATCCACCGCATGTCCGACGGCCCCTTCCTGATGGGCGATCGGATGACCGTGCCCGACCTGATCCTGGCGCATTGCTTGGACTGGGCGCTGACGGCGCGGTTTCCGGTGGTAGAACACAAGCTGACCGAATATCTGGACCGCATGCGCCAGCGGCCCGCCTATCAGCGCGCAATGGCGCTTTGAAGGTGGCGGGCCGCGGCCTCTCCGGCGCGGCGGCCCGTGGCCAGGCAGGCGGTCAGCAGATAGCCGCCCGTCGGCGCCTCCCAGTCCAGCATCTCTCCGGCGGCAAAGACGCCGGGCAGGGCGCGCAGCTCCAGATCAGGCGTCAGCGCATCGGCGGTGATTCCCCCGGCGGATGAGATCGCCCGCTCCAGCCCCATCGGCCCGGCATGGCGCAGCGGCAGCGCCTTGGCCCGCGCGGCCCAGCCCTGCGCGGTGTCGGGCAGCGGCTGCCCCCATTCCAGCAACAGCGCCACCCGGACCGGATCGCCCAGCACGCGGCGCAGCCAGTTGCCCAGGCTCAGCCGCCCGCGCGGTTGCGCGAACCGCCGGGCCAGCGCGTCGGGCGCAAGGTCGGGCGCCAGATCGACCACCGCCGTTTGCCCGTCGCGGATCGGGGCGGCCACGGCATAGACACCGCCGCCCTCGATCCCGTCGGGGGTGATGACCCATTCGCCCCGGCTGAGGATGTCGCCCGCGCGGATCGCCACGCCCTTGACCGGAGCGCCGAACAGCCGCGCCATGGGCGCGGACCATTCGACCCGAAACCCCATGTTCGCGGGGCGGAGCGGCGCGATGGCGACCCCTGCCCCGGCCAGAATCGGCACCCAAGCCGCATCAGACCCCAGACGCGGCCAGCTGGCCCCGCCCAAGGCCAGCACCGTCACATCGGGGCGCATCACCTGCCGCCCGTCGGGCGTGTCAAAGACGAACCCGCCCTCCAGCCCGACCCACCGCCAGCGCGACCGCAGGTCCACCCCGCCCGCGCGCAGCCGCGCCAGCCAGGCCCGCAGCAGGGGCGAGGCCTTCATGCCCACCGGAAACACCCGCCCCGTCGATCCGGCGAACAGCGCGATGCCCAGGCCCTCGGCCCAGTCCCGCACCGCCTGCGGGCCGAACGTCCCGGCCTCGGTCGCCAGGTAATCGCGCCCCTCCGCCCCCGCGATCTGCGCGCCGAATGCCGCAAGCGGCTCGTCACGCGTCAGGTTCAGCCCGGATTTCCCCGCCATCAGGAACTTGCGCGCGGGCGTGGGCATGGCATCGACCACCACCACCTGCCGGTCCGGCGCCATCAGCGCCTCGGCCGCCATCAGCCCGGCAGGCCCGGCGCCGATCACCAGCGCAAGGCTCACCGCCGCCCCCGCGGCTTCATCGCCAGGCGCAGGAGCGCGCGTTCCACCAGCGGCATCTGCGGCGCGCGGCTGGAGGATCGCAGCGTCATGTCCGTGCTCAGCAGCAGCGACACCGCCTCCTCCAGCGGACCCATGCCCCAGCTTTGCGCCTGGCGGGTCATGCGGTCGCGGCGCGGGCCAAAGACCGGCGGCCGCGCGCGGGCCAGCGCCACCCCCGGCCCCGCCGGATCGGCAGCCGCCAGATGCAGCGCCCGGAAATGGCGCAGCGCCGCGATGCACAGAGCCACGGGCTGGATGCCCTGATGTTCGATCCGCCGCATGAGGGGGCCGAAATCCTCCTCGCGCCGTTCGGCGACGGTGTGGATCAGCTCGTCCATGTCGGCCTCAATGGTGGCGGGGGCCAGCAGGGCGATCTCCTCGACCGTCAGGGGGGCGGGGTCCTGATACTTGTACAGTCCGATCTTCTCGACCGTCTGGCGCAGATCGCCGGGGTCCAGCGCGCGTGCCAGCAGGGCCAGTTCGCGCATCGCGTCGCGCGGCACCTCGCGCAGGCCGGCATCGGCCAGCCAGCGGGCGATCTCGTCCTCGGTCGGGGGGTCGTCATAGATGGGGGCGGTCACCGCCTGGCCATGCGTCTCGAACAGGCGGCGCAGGGATGACGACTTGGATAGGCTGGCCGCGGTGACCACGATCACCGCATCCCCCTGCCGCCAGCCGGTCAGCGCATCGCGGATCGCGTCGGTGGCCAGGTCGGGCGTGTCCTCGACCACGACCACGCGCGGGCCGGGAAAGAAGCCCACCTCGCGCACCGCGTCGATCAGCTGGGCGGGGTCCTTTTTCAGGCCCGCGCCAGGCATGCGGGTCAGGCGCATCTCCTCATCGGCCTTGTCGCCGGCCAGCGCACCCACGACCTCGGCCCGCTTCAGCGCCACGCGCATCGCGTCCTGCCCATAGATCAGCACCCCCGGCCGCGAGGGGTCGGGGCGGGCCAGATAGCGCGCGATCTCGGCCCCTTTCAGCAGCATGGCGTCAATCCGGCAGGGTGCGGGCTGCGGCCAGCAGGCGCGTCACGACCTGATCGGCCAGCATCAGGGCCAGCCGCTCGCGCGCATCGCCCTCGGCCGCCAGGGTCGAGATCGTCGTGCCGGTTGTGGAATAAGAGGTAAAGCTGCTGACCCGTCCCCGGGTGATCACCGCGCCATCCGGCCCGGTCAACGCGAAATCGGCGGTGCCGTTCAGCGAATAACGGGTCGTGACCTCATCCGGGGGGATGGCCTGCGCCACGACGCCCGCGTTGATCTGGTAATCCAGGTCATAGACGGCCGCATCCTCGGGGCCCAACCGCTCGGCTAGGCGGCGGTTGAACACGAAATCCAGCGGCGTGTCCGGGTCGCGCGGGCGGACCTTGCCGAACAGCTTGCCGCCCCCCCCGCCCGGCCCATAGACCGGCGACAGCCCGCAGGCCGCCAGCCCGGATACGGCCAGCAGGCCCAGCAGGACCGCGCGGCGATCAGGCGACCACATTGACGATCCGCCCCGGCACCACGATCAGCTTTTTCACCGCGGCCCCCTCCAGGAACCGCAGGACGGTGTCGTCGGCCAGCACCAGCGCCTCGATCTGGTCCTTGGGCATATCCTTGGGCACGGTGATTTCGGCGCGGCGCTTGCCGTTGATCTGGATGGGCAGGGTCACGCTGTCATCCTCCAGCATCGCGGGGTCAGCCACGGGCCAGCCCGCATCGACGACCATGCCCTGCCCGCCCGATTTCGACCAGACCTCCTCGGCCAGGTGCGGCACCATCGGCGCCATCAGCTGCGCCATGATGCGCAGTGCCGCGCGGCGCGCCTCTCCGCCCGCCTGCGACTTGGCGACCGCATTGGCCAGTTCATAGAGCTTTGCGACGGCCTTGTTGAAGGCGAATCCCTCGATGGCGCGGGTGACATCGGCGATGGCACGATGCGCCGCGCGCGTCAGGTCGGCGTCGTCGCCCCCCTTGGGGACCTCATCGGCCAGGCGCCAGACGCGGGACAGGAACTTGAACGCGGCCTCGGCGCCCGCGGCGGTCCATTCCACGTCACGCTCGGGCGGGCTGTCGGACAGCATGAACCAACGCGCCGTGTCCGCGCCAAAGCTTTCGACGATGTTGACCGGATCGACGACGTTCTTCTTCGATTTCGACATCTTGGCCGAGGGGATCACCTCCACCGCCGTCCCATCGACCAACCGGCCATCGGTCACGTCCTCGGGCAGGTGATAGACTGGGCGACCCCGGTCGTCGGTGGTGCGATAGATCTCGTGCGTGACCATGCCTTGGGTAAACAGCGCATCGAAGGGCTCCTTCGCGGCCTCGGGCAGGTGGCCGGTCCTGACCATCGCGCGGGCAAAGAATCGCGAATACAGCAGGTGCAGAATCGCATGCTCGATCCCGCCGATATACTGGTCCACGTTCATCCAGTAATCGGCATCGGCCCGGTCGGTCGGCGTCTCCGCCCCCGGCGAGGTAAAGCGCGCGTAATACCAGGACGAATCGACAAAGGTATCCATCGTGTCGGTTTCCCGACGCGCCGCCCCGCCGCATTTGGGGCAGGTCGCCTGACGCCAGCTCGGGTGGCGGTCCAGCGGATTGCCCGGCACGTCAAAAGTCACGTCCTGGGGCAGCAGCACCGGCAGGTTCTGCTTCGCATCGGGGACCGTCCCACAGGTCTCGCAATGCACGACCGGGATCGGACAGCCCCAATAGCGCTGGCGCGAGATGCCCCAGTCGCGCAGGCGGAACTTGGTCACGCCCTCGCCATAGCCCGCGCGTTCCGCATGGGCGATGGCGGCGTCCACGGCAGCCTCTCCGGTCTGGTCGGCGGCGCCCGCAAAGCCGCGCACATAGGTCACGGCCTCCGTCTTGCCCGGCACGAAGGGCGCGTCCGCCACCAGCGCATCGGCCTGATCCAGCGTCATGCCGGGCTGGCCAAAGGTCGCGCGGATGGGCAACCCGTACTTCGTGGCGAATTCGTGGTCGCGCTCGTCATGCGCCGGGCTGCCAAAGATCGCGCCGGTGCCGTAATCCATCAGCACGAAATTCGCGATCCAGATCGGCAGGTGCCACTCCGCGTCCAGCGGATGGGCGACGGTCAGGCCGGTGTCAAAGCCCAGCTTGGGCGCGGTCTCGATCGCCTCCTCGGTGGTGCCGATCTTGCGGCATTCGTCGCGGAAGGCCTCAATCTCGGGGCGGGTGGCCGCCAGCTCCTTGACCAGCGGGTGATCCGGCGACAGCGCGACAAAGCTGGCCCCCATCAGCGTGTCGGGACGGGTCGTATAGACCTCGATCGCCTCATGGCCCGCGGGCGCATTGACCGTCCGGAACGAAAACTGCAGCCCGCGCGACCGACCGATCCAGTTGGCCTGCATCAGGCGCACCTTCTCGGGCCAACCCTTCAGCCCGTCCAGCGCCTCCAGCAGCTCATCGCTGTAATCGCTGATCTTGAAGAACCATTGCGTCAGCTCGCGCCGTTCCACCGTGGCGCCGGATCGCCAGCCCTTGCCATCGATCACCTGTTCATTGGCCAGCACGGTCATGTCGACCGGGTCCCAGTTCACCTGCGCCGACTTGCGCGTGATCAGGCCCGCCTCCAGCATGTCCAGGAACAGCGCCTGCTGCTGCGCCACATAAGCGTCGTCGCAGGTCGCGAATTCGCGGCTCCAATCGATGGACAGGCCCAGGGGCTTGAGCTGATCGCGCATGGTCGCGATATTGGCATAGGTCCAGTCGCGGGGATGGCCGCCCTGCTCCATCGCGGCGTTCTCAGCCGGCATGCCGAAGGCGTCCCAGCCCATCGGATGCAGCACCGAAAACCCCTGCGCGCGCTTGAACCGCGCCACCACGTCACCCATCGTATAGTTGCGCACATGGCCCATATGGATGCGCCCCGAGGGATAGGGGAACATCTCCAGCACGTAATATTTCGGGCGTTCGTCGCGGATGGCGGCGAATGTGTCGGCATCGGCCCAGGCCGTCTGCCAACGGGCTTCGCTTGTCGCGGGATCATAGGGCATGGGGAACCTCGGGCGTCATTCGTTGCCCGCAGGGTCTATACGCCCGACCCCTGCGGGTCCAGATGCCCTTACAGGCGACCGTCCTGCAGGCGCAGCTGGCGGGCGCGGGTCAGGATGGCGTCCTCGACGGCGCGCACGGTGCCGGGTTCCACGGCGGCGCCCCCCGGCCCCTGCAGCGACAGGCGCAGGCTGCGCGCATCCAGCGCCGGGTCGCTGATCTGGATCGTGGCGCGATAGGACCGCCCCCCGCCCGGCGGCGTGCCGAACCCGGTCTGGATCACGCCGGTGAACGGGTCGATCGTCTGCACCGGCAGAAAGTTCAGCACGTCCAGGCTGGCATTCCACAGATACTTGTTCACGCCGACCATCTGATCGGGGTTCCCCGAGCGACGCAGCAGATCCTGAATGCGCGTGCCGCGTTGACCGGGGCCCATGTCCGGGCCGTCGAACATGGTGCCGCCCGCAGGCCCGGTGTTGCGCGCCGACGAGCCGCAGGCGGCAAGCCCCGCGCAAAGCGTCGTGGCGATCAGCAGGCGCGCGGCGCGTGCATAGGTCATCCTGGTCCCCCGAAGGTCAGTGTCGTCGCGGCCAGCATTAGCCCGGAACCGCCCGGCGAAACAAGCGATTTGGGGCGGCGCGAACGGGGGCCGCGCAGGCCCGGCGGCCCACCGCCGGGCAAAGTGTGGCGCAAGTGCATCACGGAAATGGGCAAAGAAATCAGGGCGCGCCTGATTCCGTTGCATCACAATCGCGAAAGGGTGAAACAAATTGCATACCCAGGGCGGGACCGCCGGCTTGGGCAACAGAGAGACAAGAGGGAACACCACCATGAAAAAGGCTCTGATCGCCTCGACCGCGCTGGTCATGACCGCCGGCATCGCCGCTGCAGACGTCACCATCTCGGGCTACGGCCGTACGGCCGTTAACTATGAAGAAGGCCGCAGCACTTTCGTTGATGACGTGCTCACTTCGCAAAACGAGACTCAGGTCTCTGCACGCGTTCGCCTGAACGTGCACGCCACGACCTCGACCGATCAGGGCGTTGATTTCGGTGCGCGTCTGCGCCTCCAGTGGGACCAGGGCGACAGCGGCATTGACCGCGTCTCGCCGGGCCAAATCTATGTGACCGCCAGCGGCTTTACTGTTGCCGTGGGCAACGTCGGCACCGCATTCGACAACGCCGGCCTGCTGTACGCATCGGAAGTGGGCCTGATCAGCCGTTCGTTCGGCAACCCGATGGGTGATTTCTATGCCTACGAGTCGAAAAGCTACGGCGCCAACAACAACCGCCTTGGCGTCTCGGTCGAGTATGCAGTTGACGCACTGAAAGCACGCTTCTCCTACGTTGACGCGGACCAGACCGGTCTGACTGACGCCGACGAAGAAATCAGCATCTCGGTCGACTACGACTGGAATGATGTTGCCCTGTCGGCAGCTGCCCTGAAGGACGGCAAAAGCATTGACGGCAACGATCAGTATTTCCTTGGCGCGTACTACACCCTTGCAGGCACCGAGAACGGCGTTGGTCTGAGCTACATTGACAACGGCGTTGCGAACAAACCGGTTGTCGTTGATGGCATCCGCACGGGCACCGCGAACGTCGAGCAGGGCAAGACGTTCGTTCTGTATGGTGACTATGTTGTCGCACCGCTGACCACGATCAGCGCCTATGTCGCCAACAACGATGCGGCCGGCAACGAGACCGACAATGCATTCGGGATCGGCGCTCGTTACGACCTGGGCGGCGCCTACCTGGCCGGCTCGCTGGAGCGTGGCTACGACGAAAACGTCCGCGGCGACTTCGGTGTCCGCTTCGATTTCTGATCCTTTGCGATCAAACGTTACCATGGAAAGAGCGGGCCTTGCGCCCGCTCTTTTCTTTTTGTCAGGTAGGGCCATGGGACTGGATGACATCACCCGCCGCATCCGCGCGGCCGAACTCGCAGCCGGGCGCGCGCCGGGCAGCGTCACGCTGATCGCGGTCAGCAAGCTGCAACCCCCCGAACGGGTCGAGGCCGTGCTGGACGCAGGCCACACCGTCTTCGGCGAGAATTACGTCCAGGAGGCGCAGGGCAAATGGCCCGCATGGCGCCAGGCGCATCCCGCCGCATCCGTCCACATGATCGGCCCGCTGCAGTCGAACAAGGCGCGGGCGGCGGTTCAGCTGTTTGACGCGATCCACACGCTGGATCGGGTGACGCTGGCGCGCAAGCTGGCCGCCCAGATGGCCGAACAGGACCGACATCCGCAGCTGTTCGTGCAGGTCAATACCGGGGACGAACCTCAAAAGGCGGGCATCCTGGCCGATGAGCTGCCGGGCTTTCTGGCGCTGTGCGCTGATCTGGGCCTGCGCCCCGAGGGCCTGATGTGCATCCCCCCCGAGGATCAGGACCCGGTGCCGCATTTCCGCCTGCTGCGCGATCTGGCTCAGGCGCATCGCCTGCCCGGCCTGTCCATGGGGATGAGCGCCGATTTCGAGGCCGCCATCGCCCATGGCGCGACCCATGTGCGGGTCGGCTCGGCGATCTTCGGGGCGCGCGTGACCGGCTGAGGCCGCCTCAGCCGCCAAGGGCGCGCGGGATGACCAGCCGCGTTCCAGGCGGGGCCTGCCGGGCGATCCGCATCAGATCGGGGCGCGCAAAGGCGATGCAGCCGACGGTGCCGTAACCGGGGCGGCGCCACTGGTGCAGAAAGATGGCCGACCCCCGGCCCGGCACGCCCGTCGCATTCCAGTCCGTCGTCAGGATCAGGTCATACAGCGGATCGGCCCGGCGCAGCCGTTCGTGGCTGGCGGTCAGCGGCGCGCGGGCGTGGCGATTATAGGCCGGATGGCCCGGGTCGTCGCACCACAGATCGCCCGGCCCGATCGCCCGCGCCCAAGGCGCGGGCCGCGCCAGGCGGTCGGGGCGATACCACAGCCCGGTGATGCGCAGGATGCCCGCAGGCGTGGCGTGATCGCCCTCGCGCTTGGTCGCGGTGACGCCCGCGCGGCCGATGCTGCAGGGAAACAGCCGCCCCCGCCACAGCAGGCCCTGTCGGGTCAGCACCATGGCGCTCACAGCAGATGCCCCGATTTCTGCGCCTTGATGTCCAGATAGCCCGCATTGTGGCGGTTCGGCGGCACGATCAGCGGCACCCGTTCCGGCACGGCGATCCCATGGGCCTGCATCATCGCGACCTTGCGCGGGTTGTTGGTCATCAGCCGCACCGCCTCGAACCCCAACCGCCGCAGCAGCGCCGCCCCGATGCGGAAATCACGCTCGTCATCCTCGAAGCCAAGGCGGTGATTGGCCTCGACCGTGTCGAATCCCTGGTTCTGCAGGTCATAGGCGCGCATCTTGTTGGCCAGCCCGATGCCCCGCCCCTCCTGGTTCAGATAGAGCAGCACCCCTGCCCCCGCCTGCCCCATCGCGGTCAGGGCGGCGTTCAGCTGGGGGCCGCAATCGCATTTCAGGCTGCCCAGCACGTCGCCGGTGAAGCAGGCCGAATGCAGCCGCGCCAGCACGGGCGCATCGCGGGGCGGGTCGCCGATCTCGATCGCGTAATGCTCCTCGGCCCCGTCATCGGGGCGAAAGATGTGCAGGCGCGACCGCTCGGCCGCCAACAGCGGCAGGCGGGCGGCGGCGACCGGGGCCATCGCCGTCTCGGCCGCCAGCTGCGCCAGCACCGGGCCGGGTGGCAGCGCGGTCAGCCCCGGCTGCGCGGGCGCCGCCACCAGCAGCATCGCGGGCAGCAGCTGCGCCGATTTGGCCAGCGCCAGCGCCGCGCGATGGGCCCTAGCATCGCCGTCGCGCAGCGTGGTCAGCGGCCCCTTCAGCGGCGTCATAAGGTCGCCTGCCGGGTCGGCCAGCGCGCGCAGCCAGGCCAGATCGGCCCCCGCAGGCAGCGCCACCCGCGCCAGATCGGCGTCATAGGCGCGCGCCTTCAGCGTCTCGGCCCGCCGCCCGGTCAGCGCCAGCACCGCGGGGCCAAGCGCGCGCAGATCGGCCAGCCGTTCGGGCGACAGCGTCTCGACAGCGGCGGCCAGATGGTCGCCCAGGGCGATGGGCAGGCCCATGCGCAGGTCGGCGCGGGCGCGGGCGATGGTCTCGGGCAGGGTCGGGATTAGGGTCATGGGACACGCATTCTTGAAACAGTCTGAAACATAGCGCACCGATCCGACAACTCCATGTGAGAATTCGCACATGACGCTGGACGGACGCGGCGTCCGGGCCCAACTCCATGTCCAACAACGCAAAGGAGGCAATCATGGCCGGACTGAAGAAGATCCTGCTGGTCGATGACGAGGAAGACCTGCGCGAGGCGCTGGCCGAACAGCTGGTCGCGACCGACGATTTCGACGTGACCGAGGCCGGCAGCGGCGCCGAGGCGGTCGAGGCGACCAAGAACGCCATCTTTGACCTGGTGGTGCTGGATGTGGGCCTGCCCGACACCGACGGGCGAGAGCTGTGCAAGAAGCTGCGCAAGCTGAACGTGAAATGCCCCATCGTGATGCTGACCGGGCATGACACCGATGCCGACACGATCCTGGGCCTGGATGCGGGTGCCAACGACTATGTCACCAAGCCGTTCAAGTTTCCGGTCCTGCTGGCCCGCCTGCGCGCGCAGCTGCGCACGCATGAGCAGTCCGAGGACGCGATCTTCCAGTTGGGGCCGTATACCTTCAAGCCGTCGATGAAGATGCTGATCGACGTCAAGGATCGCAAGATCCGCCTGACCGAGAAGGAAACCAACATCCTCAAGTTCCTGTATCGCGCGCAGGACGGGGTGGTGGCCCGCGACGTGCTGCTGCACGAGGTCTGGGGATATAATGCGGGCGTGACCACGCATACGCTTGAAACCCACATCTATCGCCTGCGCCAAAAGATCGAGCCCGACCCCTCAAACGCACGTCTGCTGGTGACGGAATCGGGCGGCTATCGCCTGGTCGCCTGAGCCCTTTCGGCAGGTTTCTGCGCAGTGAAAAAGCGTGGGAACCGGTCGCAGGGTGCGGCGTTTTGCTACCGAAGCCCAGTGGTCGGCGGATGCGGCCACACCTCTCCCTCTCTGATGCCCCGGCGTTCCCTGCGCCGGGGCTTCTTTATGGGGAATGTTCGTCACGGCGGCATTGCTATCTCGCAGTCGGTGTCTGCTATGCGGGACCTCCCTGCCGTCTGCCAAACGCGCACCTTTCGATATGACAAAGGGCGCTCTCAGGTTTCTTTTAGACTATGGCGCTGGCGGCTGCCTGTGGGCGGGTGATGCAGAAACGGGCGCGAATCTGGTGTCGGAACGCGTGACGCAGGATCATTCGCATTAGCAGGGACTCGGAAACGGTTCGTTGTCACAAAGGGCAAGTGGATTTCCAGTAGTCCTGCTATCTCACCCCTCTGTATCCGCCCGATCCAGGCCTTTGGTCACAAGCTCGGGCCGTGTCCCAAGGCTTGGTGTAGGAGACCGCGGGCGGAGCCCTTGGCGTAGCGCAGCGCGCGGCCGGTGGTGAGGCTGGCGGCCACCGTCGAT
>NZ_MEES01000039.1:0-35372 GCF_001724535.1 Paracoccus sp. SCN 68-21
TGAAGCGTCGAAACTCCACCTCGATCATACACCTCGATGGCCACCCGAGATTACACCGAACGTGCCGGTGAAATTACACCACGTGCGCGGACACTACCCCTGCCTCGTCCGGTTCGACAAGAATCGCTACTCCGTGGATGGCCGCGCCGTTGGTCGGCCTGTCGAGATCCGAGCTTATGCCGAACGGGTCGAGTTCTGGCAGGACGGCAAGATCGTGGGGCAGCACACTCGAGCTTTCGGACGCGACAAGGCCGTCTACGACCCGCTGCACTACATTCCGGTTCTGGCTCGCAAGCCTGGCGCTCTCCGGAATGGCGCACCCTTCAAGGATTGGACCTGCCGTCGGCAATCAGGCGTGTGCAGCGCAAGCTTGGCAAGGTGCCGAACGGCGACCGACAGATTGTCCAGATCCTGAGCATGATCCCAATCGATGGGCTGGATGCGGTGGACGCTGCCTGTGCCGAGGCCCTGAACGAAGGGGTTCCCGCGGCCTCGGTCGTCATCAACATCCTGGCCCGACATCGGGAGCCGACCCCGCCACTGACCATCGATACGCCGGCCGCATTGCGACTGACCTGCGAGCCAGTGGCCGATTGCAAACGCTACGACAGCCTCAGGAGGCCCAACCATGGAAAGATCAAAGGTGCTGGACGCGATGAGCCAGCTGAAGCTCTACGGCATGAAGGGCGCCTACGATGAGATCATCACCACGGCGGTAAAGCGTCAGCACGAACCGCAACAGATCATCGGCGACCTGCTGAACGCCGAGATCAGCGAGAAGCAGGCGCGCTCGATCAAATACCAGATGACGATCGCCAGGCTGCCGCTGGCGAAAGAGATCGACGAGTTCAGCTTCGAAGAAACGCCGGTCAACGAAACGCTGGTGCGCGATCTGGCCGCCGGGGAGTTCCTTGAACAGCAGCGCAATGTCGTGCTCATCGGCGGCACCGGGACCGGCAAATCCCACCTTGCCGTGAGCATCGCCCGGGCCTGCATCCGACGCGGCAAACGGGGGCGCTTCTTCAATGTCGTGGACTTGGCAAACAAGCTCAATTCTGAAGCTCGCGCCGACCGACAGGGGCGCACGGCGGACCTGCTCTGCCGCCTCGACTTTCTGATCCTCGATGAACTCGGCTATCTCCCCTTCGCGCAGACCGGCGGGCAGCTGCTGTTCCATCTTATCAGCCGCCTCTGCGAGCGCACCTCGATCATCGTGACGACCAATCTCAACTTCGGGGAGTGGCCATCGGTCTTCGGCGACGCGAAGATGACCACTGCGCTGCTCGACCGTCTGACCCATCACTGCGACATCGTCGAAACCGGCAACGAGAGCTGGCGCTTCAAGACCCGTGAATGACCACGACCCCGCTGGCCCGATACGGTTGCGCTATATGGGGGCTACACCGCAGCGGGCCAGCTAACCTGTGCGCTCTACGGGGGTCATTTTGCGATGCCGATAGGGGGGCAAAATTGCGTGCCGATTGACAGCCCGGCCTTTCGGCAGATCGTCGCAACCGGCGTGCCTTCCTCACCCTCCTTCAGGACAAACGCCTGTCTCGCGCTTTTGTGAACCGCGATGCCTTCATCGTTCTCAACTCCTCTACCACCAAAGGAATGCTAGCCGAAAACTCCAGCTTCAAACTGTCCAGTTTTCAGGAAAGAGAGCAGCTTGTGCAGTTCAAATCCGCGCGTTGAACGCATGATGGTGCCAGCGGGCCGGGTTCTGTGACGCGGGTGTGGCCTCGGGGGTTCGTGCTGGGGTCAGATGCGGCCCTCTTCGATGGCGTGGCAGGCGGCGGCCTGGGGGCCGCGGCGGGTCAGGCTGGGGACTTCGCTGCGGCAGCGCGCGTTCGCGAAGGGGCAGCGCGGGTGGAAGGGGCAGCCCGGCGGCGGGTCGATGGGCGAGGGGATCTCTCCCTCGACCTTTTTGCGGCGGCGGCCGGTCATCTCGATGTCGGGGACCGCGTCCAGCAGCATCCGCGTATAGGGGTGCTGGGGGGTGGCGAACAGCGCCTCGGCCTCTCCGACCTCAGCCAGGCGGCCCAGGTAGAGGACGCCGATCTCGGTCGCCATGTGCCGCACGACCTGCAGGTTGTGCGAGATGAAGACATAGGTCAGCCCGAATTCGTCCTGCAGATCCTTCATCAGGTTCAGGATCTGCGCCTGCACGGACACGTCCAGCGCCGATGTCGGCTCGTCGCAGACGATGAATTCGGGATTGGCCGCCAATGCCCGCGCGATGGCGATGCGCTGGCGCTGCCCGCCCGAAAACTGGTGCGGGAATTTCAGCCCGTCCTCGGGCGACAGGCCCACCAGGGTCAGCAGCTCTCCGACCCGCAGGCGCCGGGCGCGGTCGTTCATGGACCGTTCAAAGACGCGCAGTGGTTCCGCGATGATGTCGGTGACGCGCCAGCGCGGGTTCAGGCTGGCCAGCGGGTCCTGAAAGATCATCTGGAACCGGCGGCGCAGACGGCGGGCCTCGGCGCCCTTCAGCCCGCGGGCCAGCGAGGTGCCGTCAAAGACGATCTCGCCCTCGGTCGGCTCCAGCAGGCCCACGATCAGCCGGGCGATGGTCGATTTGCCCGACCCGCTTTCGCCGACCAGCGCGAATGTCTGGCCCTTGGCGACGGTAAAGCTGACATCCTTGACGGCGTTCACATAGGTCTTGTCCAGACCCTCCAGCTTGCGGTTCAGCCAGGGGGCCGAGACGTCGAAGCGCCGCGACAGGTGGCGGACGTCCAGAAGGGTGTCGCTCATGCTTCGGTGACCTCGGGATAGAGCCAGCAGGCCGCGCGTCGTCCGGGCTCGATCTCGGACGCGGCGGGGCGGTGGGTGCGGCATTTGTCAAAGACCTGCGGACAGCGCGGATTGAAGGCGCAGCCCTGCGGGATCGCGTTCAGGCGTGGCATCGAGCCGGGGATATGCACCAGCCGGTCCAGATTTTCGCCCAGTTTCGGAATCGCGCCCATCAGGCCCTGGGAATAGGGGTGCTTGGCGTTCTTGATGACGGATGCGACGGGGCCGATTTCGGCCAGGCGGCCGGCATACATCACCGCAACGCGGTCGGCGGTTTCCGCGATGACGCCCATGTCATGGGTGACCAGCATGATCGCCGCACCGCGTTCGGCGCAGATCTCCTTCATGACGTCGATGATCTGGGCCTGCACGGACACGTCCAGCGCGGTCGTCGGCTCATCGGCGATGACCACCTCGGGGTCGGCGCACAGCGCCAGCGCGATCACCACGCGCTGTCGCATCCCGCCCGAAAACTGATGCGGGTAATCGTCGATGCGTCGCGCGGCATCGGGGATGCCCACATCGTCCAAGAGCTTGATGGCGCGTTTGCGCGCGTCGGCCTGGGACAGCGGCAGGTGGGTGCGGATCGTCTCGATCAGCTGGCGCGAGATCCGATAGAGCGGGTTCAGCGAGGTCAGCGGGTCCTGAAAGATCATGCCGATCCGGCGGCCGCGGATCTTGCGCATCTGGTCGGGGGCAAGGTTGTCGATGCGCTGGTCGCCCAGCCAGATCTCGCCCTTGGCGATGCGGCCGGGCGGGTCGATCAGGCCGATGATGGCGGCGCCGGTCATCGACTTGCCCGCGCCGCTTTCGCCGACCACGCCCAGCACTTCGCCGGGCATGATGTCGAAGGTGATGTCCTGCACGGCGGTCAGGATGCCGCGCCGGGTCGGAAACTCGACCGTCAGGTTGCGGACGGATAGAACGGGTTGTGTCATCATGTCCTCAGCGCAGCTTGGGGTTCAGCGCGTCGCGCAGCCAGTCGCCCAGCAGGTTCACCGACAGCGCCAGCAGGATCAGCGTCAGCGCCGGGAACAGCAAAATCCACCATTCGCCCGAGAACAGGAACTGTTGCCCGATGCGGATCAGCGTCCCAAGAGAGGGCTGCGTCGGCGGCACGCCCACGCCCAGAAAGGACAGCGTCGCCTCCTCGATGATGGCCAAGGCCAGGCCGATCGTGCCGATCACCAGCACCGGTCCCAGGACGTTGGGCAGGACGTGGCGCAGCAGGATCAGGAAGGGATGGACCCCCATGATGCGCGCGGCCGAGACGTAATCCTTTTGCCGCTCGACCATCGTGGCGCCGCGCACGGTGCGCGCGAACTGCGCCCAGTTCGACAGGCCGATGGCGATGATCAGCACCCAGATGGCCATGCTTTCCTGCTGATTGGCGGGGATGACGCCACGCGCGATGCCAAAGATCAGCAGCGCGATCAGGATGCCGGGAAAGGACAGCTGGATATCGGCGATGCGCATGATGATGCCGTCGATCATCCCCCCGTTATAGCCCGCGACCAGCCCCAACGACACGCCAAGCGTGATCGCGAAGGCCGTGGCCATGGCGCCCACAAACAGGCTGATGCGGCTGCCATACATGATGGAGGACAGCATGTCGCGGCCCTGATTGTCGGTGCCCAGGGCATAGCTGTTGCCGGTGAACTGGTTCTCGGTCATCGGCGGGGTAAAGCCGTCCATCAGGTTCAGGCTGGCCGGGTCGAACGGGTTGTGCGGCGCGATCCAGGGCGCCAGGATCGCCATCAGGATCAGCGCCAGCGCCACGACCGTCGCCACGATGGTGATTGGAGACCGGCGCCATGAGTAGAAGATATCGCTGTCCAGCGCGGCTTTCAGCCTGCCTTGCGGCTTGGGCGGCACGATGGGTTTCGCGGCGGGCGCCGGATTGCCCGGGGTGGGGTTCGTCATGGTCATTTTCCGCCTCCGCCGCCATCGACGCGCAGGCGCGGGTCCACGACGTAGTAAAGGATATCGACGATCAGGTTGATCAGCACGAAGACCAGCGCGATGAACATCAGGTACGCGGCCATCACAGGCACGTCGACCACCTGCACCGACACGATGAACAGCGATCCGACGCCGGGCCACTGGAACACGGTTTCAGTCACGATGGCAAAGGCGATCACCGATCCCAGCTGCAGGCCGGTGATGGTCAGCACCGGGACCAGCGTGTTCTTCAGCGCATGGCCGAAATGGATCGCGCGCTGCGACAACCCGCGGGCGCGGGCAAAGCGGATGTATTCGGTGCGCAGCACCTCCAGCATCTCGGCCCGGACCAGGCGCATGATCAGCGTCAGCTGGAACAGCGACAGCGTGATCGCGGGCAGCACCAGCGACCGCAGCCCGCTGTCGGTCATCAGGCCCGTGCGCCACCAGCCCAGATCGACCGTCTGGCCGCGCCCGAAGGACGGAAACCATCCCAGTTCCACCGCGAAGATATAGATCAGCCCGATCCCGATCAGGAAGGTCGGCAGCGATACCCCGATCAGCGACACGGCCATGATCAGCCCGGTCAGGAAGCTGCGCGGCTTCAGCGCAGTGAACACCCCGAGCGTCAACCCGAAGACCAGCGCGATGGTGGCGGATGCAAAGGCCAGCTCCAGCGTGGCGGGCAGGCGCGACAGGATCAGTTCCGTCACCGGCTGCTGCAGGCGGTAGGATATGCCGAATTCGCCCTGCAGCGCATTGCCGACAAAGCGCAGGAATTGCCAGATGACCGGGTCGTTCAGACCCAGCCTGGCGCGCATGATCTCCTGGTCCTCCAGGCGGGTTTCGACGCCGACCATGCTGGCGATCGGGTCGCCCACATAGCGAAAGACGATGAAGGCGATCAGCGCGACGAACAGCATGACCAGCACCGATTGGGCCAGCCTGCGGATGATGAAGGCCAGCATGGGCCAGATCCTCTCGAATAGGGAACCGCCGCGCACGGGGAACGCCCGGGCGCGGCGGTGGTCAGGGCGTCAGGCTTACTCGCCCAGGGTCAGGTCGGTCAGCAGCGGCTGGTTCTCGGGGTGGACCGGAAGCGTCAGCCCGTCGCGCATCGCATAGGCCAGCACCTGGTTGTGGATCGGCAGCAGGACGCGCTCTTCCTTAACGACCTGCCAGATCTCGGCCACGGTGGCGTCGCGGACCTCCATGTCGGTCTCGGTGCCAAGCGACTGGATCTTGGCGTCGAGGTCGGGGTTCGAATAGAGCCCGCCGTTATAGGCGCCGTAGCTGCCATCCTTGGTGTGGACCAGGTCGTTGAAGACATAGGCCGAATCGAAGGTCGGAACGCCCCAGCCCAGCAGGTAGAAATCGGTCGTGTTCGACGTCACCAGCGGCGAGTGCTGCGCCACCGGGCGCGAGGCCAGCGTGACGGTGATGCCGATCCGGCCCAGCATGCCGACGACGGCCTGGCTGATCGCCTCATCGTTGACATAGCGGTTGTTGGGCGTGTCCAGCGTGACGGTAAAGCCGTTCTCGTATCCCGCCTCGGCCATCAGCTCGCGCGCGCGCTCCAGATCGACGGCCGGATAGGCGTCCAGCTCCTCGGTCCAGCCCGCGACGAAGGGCGGGTTGGCGACACCCGTGGGGATCGCTTGGCCGCGCATCACCACCTGGGCGATCGCGTCGCGGTCCACGGCCAGCTCCATCGCCTCGCGCACGCGCGGGTCGTTGAAGGGGTTGGCATCGGTGACGTTGGACGAGGCCAGCGGCTCCTCGCCGAAGCGATAGCCGAAATAGATCACGCGGTTCTCGGGGCCGGTCTCGATCTTGATGCCGTCGGTGCCCTGCAGGCGGTCGATGTCCTGCACCGGCACGTCCTGGACCAGATCGACCTCACCCGACAAGAGCGCCGCGATGCGGGTCGCGTTGTCGGCGATGGGCAGATAGATGATCTCGGTCACGGCGGGGGTGTTCTCGGCCCAGTGGTTCTCGTTCACCGTCAGGACCGAGCGGACATCGACCTCGCGCGATTGCAGGATGTAGGGGCCGGTGCCGTTGGTGTTGCGGACGGCATAGTTGTCCTCGCCCGCGGCATAGTCCTGAACCTCGACCACGTCATTGGCCTCGGACCAGTCCTTGTCCATGATGAAGGTGTTGGTCAGGTTGTTGGGATAGAGCGGCGACGGGCCGGTGGTCTGCACCTCGACGGTATAGTCGTCCACGGCGCGCACCTCGGCCACGTCGACATGCAGCTGGCGCATGTTCGACGCCTCGGACCGGGCGCGGTCCAGCGAAAAGACCACGTCCTCGGCGGTGAAGGCCGCGCCGTCATGGAAGGTGACGCCCTCGCGCAGGGTAAAGACCCAGACCGTCGGGTCGTCCTCCTTCAGCGTCCATTCGGTCGCCAGGCGCGGCTGCAGGTTGCCCTCGGCATCGCGATCGACCAGCGTCTCATAGATGTGGTGGGCAAAGTTATGGGTCACGCCCTGGTTCTGCGAATGCGGGTCCAGCGTCAGCGCATCGGACGCCCGTGCCCACCGCACCGTTTCGGCCGATGCCGCGCCCACGATCATCGTCGAGGACATCAGCGCAAGCCCGAGGCGTGTCATCACCTTCTTCATGGTTCTCTCCCTGGTTTTTGTAACTGGCCGCCGTTCCGGCAGCTGCTGGCAGCAGACAACCTGTTTCGCCGCCCCGATTCAATTGAAAATCGAGCAGGTTGAACAAATGTGCAGGGTTCTTCGTCATTCTGCCCGGGCAGGCGCCGCCCGGCGATCAACCCTTCCCGGCCAAGGGTGGCGGCGTGCCGGTCGCCCCCGCCGCCGATGCGCAGCCAGGGGTCGGGTTGTCGTCTGCGGGACCAAACTGCGCCAGCACACTTGCCCCGGGCGGCGCGGGCGGACATCATGGCGCGGCATCATTCAGGGCAGGGGGGCCGGGTGACCGACGCGACGGGATGGCGGGGCGCACCCCTCTGGCAGGGGGCCCTGGGCTGGCCGGTGACCCGACGGCGCGCGCTGATCGCGCTGGTGGTCGTGGCGGCCGGGCTGGCCGTGGCCATCGGCGGCAACGCCTGGCTGGCGCGCCATTCCATCGCCGCGACCGTCCCGCAGGGAGAGAACATCCTGCGGCTGGCGGTGTCGGGCCTGCGCGGGGAGCTGGCGCGATACGAACGCCTGCCCGACCTGATGGACCGCAGCCCGGTTCTGGTGCGCGCGCTGGCACCCGGGGCGGACCCGGTGCAGATGGCGGCGGCGAACCTGTATCTGCGCCATGTCGCGCAGCTGATGGGGCTGTCGGATGCCTATGTCATGGCGCCCGACGGCACGACCGTGGCGGCCAGCAACTTCGACCGGGATTTCAGTTTCGTGGGTGAGCGGTTCGAATACCGGCCCTATTTCACCGATGCGCTGGCCGGGGGGCAGGGGCGGTTCTCGGCGCTTGGGACGACCTCGGGCAAGCGGGGGTATTATTTCGGGCGGGCGCTGCGGGACCGGGGGCAGATCGTCGGCGTGCTGGTGCTGAAGGTGGACATGGACGCCATCGAGGACAGCTGGCGCGCCGCCGAATACGAGATGATCGTGACCGACGGAGAGGGGATCGTGTTCCTGGCCAGCCGCCGCGACTGGCAGTTCCGCTCCATCGCGGCGCTGACGCCCGAGGCGCGGGCCCGCATCGCCGCCACCCGGCGCTATGACGATGAGCCGCTGATGATGCTGCCCCTGCGACCGGCGGGCGAGGCGGCGGGCCACGACATCCTGCGCCTGGAGTTGCCCGACGCGCGGCGCGAGTTCCTGACCGTCTCCGAGGCCATGCCCGAGGCCGATTGGACGGTGCATGTCCTGCTGGACACCGCGCCCGCGCGGCGGCAGGCGCTGATCGGGACGCTGGCGGCGCTGATGATCCTGGGCGTGGGGGTGGCGCTGCTGATGGCCTGGGCGCAGCGCCGCGCCCGCCTGCGCGAGCGCCTGTCGATCCAGGCCGAGGCGCAGGCCCAGCTGGAGGGGCGCGTGGCTGCCCGCACCGCCGAGCTGGCGCAGCTGAACGCCCGCCTTGGCGCCGAGGTCGACGAACGCCGCGCCACCGAGGCCGAGTTGCGACGCACGCAGCGCCATCTGGTGCAATCGGCCAAGCTGGCCGCCCTGGGCCAGATGTCGGCGGCCCTGTCGCACGAGCTGAACCAGCCCCTGGGCGCGGTGCGCAACTTTGCCGCCAATGCAGTGACCTATCTGGACCGCGACCGCGCCGGGGATGCGCGCCAGAACCTGACCCGCATCCTGTCGCTGACCGACCGCATGACCGAGATCGGCCGCACCCTGCGCAATTTCGCGCGCAAGCCCAATGCCCAGCTGTCGGATGTGGACCTGCATGACGTGCTGCGCGACGCGCTGGAGGTGATCGCCTGGCGCATCGACCGACAGCCCGTCGCGCTGGTCGTCGATCTGCCGCCGGGGCCGCTGATGGTGCGGGCGGGGCCGGTGCGGTTCCAGCAGGTCGTGGTGAACCTGGTGGCCAATGCGCTGGACGCGCTGGACGGGCGGGCCGACGGCGCGATCCGCATCCAGGGGCGGCGCGCGGGCGGGCGCGTCCTGCTGACCGTCAGCGACAATGGCCCGGGCATCGCGCCGGGGCTGGAGGACCGCATCTTCGATCCGTTCTTCTCGACCAAGGGGGTTGGCAGCGGGCTGGGGCTGGGGCTGTCGATCTCGTTCAACATCATCAAGGATTTCGGAGGCGAATTGCGCATCCTTCCCTGCGACTGCGGTGCCGCCTTTCGCATCGACCTGCCCGAGATCGCGCCATGATCGCGGGCCGCATCCTGCTGGTCGATGACGAGCCCGACATGCGCCTGTCCACCGCCCAGGCCCTGGAGCTGGAGGGGTTCGAGGTCGAGGAGGCCCCCGATGCCCAATCCGCGCTGGACCGCGTGGGGTTCGGTTTCGGCGGCATTGTGGTGACCGACATCCGCATGCCGGGCATGGACGGACTGACCCTGATGAGCCGCATCCGAGAGATCGACGTGGACATCCCCGTGATCCTGGTGACCGGGCATGGCGACATCCAGCTGGCCGTGCGCGCGATGCGCGAGGGGGCCTATGATTTCGTCGAAAAGCCCTTTGACAGCGCGCAGCTGGCCGAGATCGCGTCCCGCGCGATGGATTACCGCCGGGTCGTGCTGGAGAACCGGGTTCTGCGCGCGGCGGCGGGGCAGGTGGACGACTTGGAGACGCGTCTGGTGGGGCGGTCGAACGTGATGATCGACCTGCGCCGCCGCTTGCGCACCATCGGCCCGACCGAGGCCGACGTGCTGATCGTGGGCCAGACCGGCACGGGCAAGGAGGTCGTGGCGCGCGCGCTGCACGATCTGTCGCCGCGCGCGGGGCGGCCCTTCATCGCCATCGACTGCGCGGCCCTGCCCGCGGCGCTGATCGAATCAGAGCTGTTCGGCCACGAGGCGGGCGCATTCCCCGGCGCGCTGCGCCCGCGCTATGGCAAGTTCGAACATGCGCGCGGCGGCACCATCCTGCTGGATGAGATCGGCTCGATGCCGCTGGACGTGCAGGGCAAGCTGCTGCGCGTGGTCCAGGACCGGGTGATGTTCCCCCTGGGCGCGGATGAGGGGCGGGCGCTGGACGTGCGCTTCATCGCGACCTCGCGCCAGCCGCTGGAGGAGGAGGTCGCGGCGGGCCGGTTCCGGGCCGACCTGCTGTATCGGCTGAACGTGGTCACGCTGAACATGCCGCCTCTGTCGGCGCGGCGCGAGGATATCCAGCTGCTGTTCATCAAGCTGGTGCAGGAGGCCGCCGCCCGCCATCGCCGCGCCGCCGTGGCCGTGCCCCCCGCCCTGCTGGCCGAGATCGCCGAGCGGTCCTGGCCCGGAAACGTCCGCGAATTGCGCAACGCCGCCGACCGCCATGCCCTGGGCATCGCCCTGCAGCCGGCCGACGACCGCAGCCCCGAACAGCAGCGCCTGGCCCACCGGGTCGCGGCGTTCGAACGCGATGTGATCGTGGCGACCCTGGCGGCGCATGGCGGGCGGCTGAAGCCGGTCTATGAATCGCTTGGCCTGTCGCGCAAGTCGCTCTACGAAAAGATGCAGAAATACATGATCGACAAGACGCATTACGTCGATGCGGGTGACGACCCGGACCCGTGATGGGGGGATTTCCACCCATCCGATGACGCCGATGTTACCGAATCCACCCATCGCGATGGCCCGCGCGCCATTTTCCTGCCCGCGGGGTGCATGGCGGCATTGCGCGCAGGGCATGGCAGGTCCTATCTGGGGGCGCTTTATCGGGCCGCGTCGCGCAAGACGCGCGGCCCCGGAAAAATCTGGGAGGATTTTCATGCGTTTCCTGACCGTCGCCGCCACCGTCGCGGCCACCTTCAGCCTGTCGCCCGCCTTTGCCCAGGACGACCGCGCCGACTGGCCCAGCAGCCTGACCATCGGCACCGCCAGCCAGGGCGGCACCTATTTCATCTATGGCACCGGCCTGGCCGGTCTGATCAGCCAGAACCTGGGCCTGAACGCCTCGGGCGAGGTGACCGGCGGCCCGGTGCAGAACGCCACCCTGGTCGAGACCGGCGATCACCAGATCGGCCTGGTCACCATGGGCCCGGCCTACGAGGCCTGGACCGGCAACAGCGAACTGGCCCCGGGCGTCGAGCATAAGGCCCTGCGCGCCCTGTTCCCGATGTACCAGACCCCGTTCGAGGCCGTGGCGCTGCAGTCGTCGGGCATCGCGGATGTCACCGACATGGCCGGCAAGCGCGTCTCGGTCGGTCCGGCGGGCGGCACCGCCGCCACCTACTGGCCGCGCTTCTTCGAGGTGCTGGGCGTCGAGGCGACCATCAGCTATGCCGGGGCCAATGACGCGACCAGCCAGGTCAAGGACGGCCTGATCGACGCCTTCGCCTTTGCGGCGGGCGTGCCGATCAGCGCCTTTGCGCAGATCGCGGCCGAGAACCCGGTCAACATCTTCGGCTTTACCGAGGAGCAGCGCGCCCAGATCCTTGAGGCGATGCCCGAGGTTGCGGCCTTCGAGGTGCCGGGCGGCATGTATCAGGGCTTTCCCGAGGGACATGGCACGGTCGCCATGTGGAACTTTGCCATCACCCATGAGGACATGCCCGACAGCCTGGCCTATGAGATCACCAAGCTGGTGATGGAAGGCAACGAGGCGATGATGCAGATCCACGCCACCTCGGCCGAGACCCTGCCCGAGAACGCCGACAAGAACACCTTCCTGCCCTATCACCCGGGCGCGCTGCAGTATTTCGACGAGGTCGGGATCGAGATCCCGGCCGAACTGCGCGGCTGAGCGCATTATCCGGGGGCTGCGGCCCCCGGACCCTTTTTTCCCCAGTTTCCCCCCATGATCGGACCGACTGCCCGGACCCCGTCCGCGCGGTCCTTGCCGACGGAGAACCCTCATGTCAGTTGATGCTGCATCCGCGGCAGGGACCGGCCCCGTCATCGCGCAAGGCGTCGATGACGAGCCGATGGCCCCCAACCAGCGCGACGCGCGCGCCCGGACGGGCGTGCTGATCGCGGTCCTGTGCGCCGCCTATACCCTGTTCCACCTGTTCGTCATGGTCATCTATCCGCTGGAGACCTGGACCTATCGCATGATGCATGTCTGCGGTGGCCTGATCATCGGCTTTCTGACCTATTCCGCGCTGACGCAGCGCAGCAACGACGCCGATGCGGCCCCCGCGCGCCGTGGCATGGCCGAACTGGCCCTGCTGGGCGTGGCGGCGCTTGGCGTGGGCTATGGCCTGGCGATCATCGCCTATGCCTGGGGCGCCTGGTGGCTGGCCGGGGTGGCCGCACCCCCCGCCTTCGGGTTCCGCACCTACGGCCTGCCGCTGGCCATCGGGACGGCTGCCGCGGTCATCGCGGGCTGGCTATATTCGTCGCGCGACCGGTCGCGGATCTATCCGGGCGACCTGATCCTGTGCATGGCCTCGATCGCGGTGCTGGGATACATCCTGTTCGTCGTGGGCGCGCTGCGCATGCGGGCGGGCACGGGCATGGCCCAACCGGGCGACCTTTGGGCCGCCGTCACCGGCGTCATCCTGATCCTGGAGCTGACGCGCCGCCTGACCGGCCTTGCGCTGGTGATCATCGTCGGCGTGTTCATCGGCTACAGCTTTCTGGGGCCGTGGCTGCCGGGATTCCTGAACCATCGCGGCTATACGGCCACGCGCTTTTTCACCTACATCTTTACCGATCAGGGTGTGCTGGGCGACCCGATCGCGGTCAGTTCGACCTATATCATCCTGTTCATCGTCTTCGCCGCGTTCCTGCAGGCGTCCAAGGTCGGCGACTACTTCGTCAACTTCGCCTTTGCCTGTGCGGGACAGACGCGGGGCGGGCCTGCCAAGGTGGCGGTGTTTGCCAGCGGGTTGATGGGCATGATCAACGGCACATCGGCGGGCAACGTCGTGTCCACCGGCTCGCTGACCATCCCGCTGATGAAGAAGGTCGGCTATTCGCCGAAATCCTCGGCCGCGATCGAGGCCACGGCCTCCTCGGGCGGGCAGATCCTGCCGCCGATCATGGGCGCGGGCGCCTTCATCATGGCCGAGGTGACGGGCATCCCCTACACCGACATCGTCATCGCCGCGATCATCCCGGCGCTGCTGTATTTCGTGTCGGTCTATTTCATGGTCGACCTTCAGGCGCTCAAGCTGAACATGAAGGGCCTGCCGCGCTCCGAGCTGCCGCGCTTCAACGACCTGATCAAGCAGGTCTATCTGTTCCTGCCGATCATCATCCTGATCTACACGCTGTTCGCGGGCTATTCCGTGATCCGGGCGGGCGCGATGGGCATGGCTGCGGCGGCGATGGTCAGCTGGCTGACCCCCCACAAGATGGGTCCGCGCCAGATCTTCAAGGCCTTGGACATGGGCGCCAAGATGTCCATCCAGATGGTCGCGGTCTGCGCCGCGGCGGGCATCATCGTGGGCGTCATCGCGCTGACCGGGGTGGGCGCGCGGTTCTCGTCGCTGCTGCTGTCGATCGCGGATCAGAACCAGTATCTGGCGATGTTCTTCGCGATGTGCATCTCGATCATCCTGGGGATGGGCATGCCCACCACCGCCGCCTATGCGGTCGCCGCAGCGGTCGTTGCGCCGGGGCTGATCGCCCTGGGGGTGCCGGTGCTGGTCGCGCATTTCTTCGTCTTCTACTATGCGGTGATGTCGGCCATCACGCCGCCGGTGGCGCTGGCCGCCTATGCGGGCGCGGCCCTGTCGGGATCGGACCCGATGAAGACCAGCGTCGAGGCGTTCCGCCTTGGCCTTGCGGCCTTCATCGTGCCCTTCATGTTCTTCGGCTCGCATGAACTGCTGATGCAGGGCGAATGGATCGACATCATCCACGCGACCGCGACCGCGCTTCTGGGCATGTTCCTGCTGTCGGCGGGGGTGATCGGATACTATTTCGGGCACGCCTCGATGGTGGTGCGCCTGATCCTGATCGGGGCCGCGCTGTCGATGACTGCCGTGGGGTGGATGACCGATATCGTGGGCCTGTCCGTGGCCGCCGCGCTGTTCGTCTGGCAGCGCCGGATCGTGACGCCCGCGACCCTGTCGCACGGTCGCGCCGACTGAACACTGGACCGGCCCCCTCCTGCGATCCGCCCCAAAGGCGCGCCGATCAGATCCGCCGGGACCGAGCTCGCCATGGCCAGCGCCCGCGCCAGGTCCGCGCCCGCCGCGACCGCCCCCCGCACCGCCCGGTCCAGCCGCAGATCCGCCCCCGCCAGCGTGCCGTCAGCCAGCGTCAGCCGCCCGTCCCGGCGCAGGATGGCCCGCCCCTGCAGCGTGAATTCCGTCATCCGGGTGCCCGCCACCGCCATGCAATCGCTGACCAGGAACAGTCCGTGCCGCCGCGCGCGCAGCGCCACGCGGAGCGCCGCCGGATCGACATGCACCCCGTCCGCGATCACCCCCGCATGGGCCTCGCCCGACAGCACCGCGCCCACCAGGCCGGGTTCGCGATGGCCCATCTGGCTCATGGCGTTGAACAGATGCGTGGCCGCCCGCGCGCCCGCGTCAAAGGCCGCCTGCGCCTGATCCAGCGTGCAGGCGCTGTGGCCCAGGCTGACGATCACCCCGGCCTGCGCCAGCGCCGCGATCTGATCGGCCGAGGCCGATTCGGGCGCCAGCGTCACCATCAGCGCGGGCAGATGCGCCGCCGCCGCGATCAGCCGCGCCAGATCGGCATCCTCCATCGGCCGGATCAGCGCCGGGTCATGCGCGCCCGCGCGGCGGGGGTCCAGATGTGGCCCCTCCAGGTGCAGGCCCAAGAAACCGGGCGTGCCGGTGGCGCGGATGCCCGCCTCCAGCACGGCGGCGGTGACGGCGGGCGTATCGGTGATCAGCGTGGGCAGCACGCCCGCGCAGCCCAAGGCGCGATGCGCCGCGCAGATCCGCGCCAGCGCCTGCGCATCGGTGCCCGCGCCGACCATCAGCCCCGCGCCGCCATTCACCTGCAGATCGACGAATCCCGGCATCAGGATGCCGTCGCGCGGGCGCAGATCGGCGGGGCGCGGGATCACGTCCAGAATCACCCCACCTTGGGTGACCACCGCCATGTCGTCGTGCAGCGTCTGGCCGTCGAACAGCCGGGTCGCGGCCAGCAGGCGGCGGCTCATGGCGCCAAGGCCCGCGCCATGGCCAGCGCGCCGTCCACGCCGCTGCCCTGTGCGGGCCGCAGGGTCCAGTCGCCCGCCAGGCGTTCGGCATAGACCGGGCCCAGCCCGCCGGTGAAGACCACCGGCAAGTCTTGCCCGCGCTGCAGCACCCGCACCGCATCCGCGATCTGGGACGTGGCCTCGTCCAGGATCGCCCGCGCCGCGGGGTCGTCCGATCCGACCAGCCGGGGGGCCAGCGCGGCAAAGCGGGCGGGTGTGGCGGTCGTGCCAAAGGCGATGATGCCCTCGAACCCGCCGAATTCGTCGCGCAGGGCGGCCAGCAGGGGGGTGTCGGCGATGACCCCGTCGCCCGCGCGCATGGCCTGCGCCAGCAGGGTCCGGCCCAGCACGGCGCCGCTGCCCTCATCGCCCATCAGGAATCCGCGCCCGCCGATCTGCTGCAGCTGTCCGCCGCGCTGCGCGGCCATGACCGATCCGGTGCCCACCGCGACCAGGATGCCGTCGCCGGGGCCAAGCGCGCCGCGTGCCGCCGTGACCGCGTCATTGACCACCAGACGACGCGCGAAGGGCAGGCGGGCCTCCATCGCGCGGGCGGCCGCCGATTGCCCGCCGCCGGCCAGGCCCAGCACCGCGATCAGGTCGCGCCCCTCAGCCCCCGCCTGGACGATGGCGGCGGTGGTGGCGGCCAGGACGCTGGCCGTCGCGCCGAAAGGGTCGGAGTTGATATTGGCCGGCCCGCCCTCGCCCCGCCCCAGGATGCGCCCCTGCGCATCGGCGATGGCCGCCCGGCAGCCGGTGCCCCCGCCGTCTATTCCCAGATACAGCACCATCGCACGTCCCCTTTTTCGCCAAGGGAACGCGACCCGCGCGGAAATGAAAAGAGCCGACCGTCGGCTGATGGAAATTGGGGGGCGCAAAAGCAAACCCCCCGGAAACACGAGGTTTCCGAGGGGTTTATTGTGGTGCCCAGGAGAGGACTCGAACCTCCACACCTTGCGGCACACGGACCTGAACCGTGCGCGTCTACCAATTCCGCCACCTGGGCAGGTAGTATGAGCGGCTGATTAAAGCGAGTGCAGGAGGGCGTCAATGGGGGTCGTGCAACTTTCTTGACAGTTTTTTCGCACCGGCCCGGTTGCGTGGGCGAAGCACGCCCTGCGGCCTTGCGCAGCCTTGCCGCAGGGCAGCCGCTTGGGGTAAGGATCACGCGACATTCGGCACATCAGATGGAGGCGAGACGCCCATGGCAAAACTGGTCACGATCTTTGGCGGATCGGGCTTTGTCGGCCGGCAGGTGGCCCGGCTGATGGCCAAGGAGGGCTGGCGCGTGCGCATCGCCGTCCGCCGCCCCGACGAGGCGCTGTTCACCCGCACCTATGGCGCGGTGGGTCAGGTGGTCCCCGTCCTGTGCAACATCCGCGACGAGATGTCGGTCCGCGCGGCCCTGTCGGGGGCCGATGCCGCCGTCAATTGCGTGAACATCCTGACCCCCCAGGGCAAGAGCAGCTTCAAGGCCGTGTTCGAGGACGGGGCCCAGAACATCGCCCGCCTGTCGGCGGAGATGGGGGTGGCGCGGCTGGTCCATATCTCGGGGCTGGGCATCGACGTCGATTCGGACAGCACATACATCGCGTCGAAATCGCGCGGCGAGGCGGCGGTCCTGGCCGCGCGCGCCGATGCGGTCGTGCTGCGGCCTTCCGTGATCTTCGGGGCCGACGACAATTTCTACAACCGCTTTGCCGGGATGACCCGCATGGGTCCGATGATGCCCATCGTCGGCGCGCGCACCCGCATGCAGCCGGTCCATGTCGAGGATGTGGCCCAGGCCGCCGTCCTGGGCGCGACCGGCGCCGCCGCCCCCGGCATCTACGAGTTGGGCGGTCCCGAGGTGCTGACCATGCGCCAGATCGTCGACCAGGTGCTGACCTCGGTCAGTCGGCGCAAGCTGGTGGTGGGCCTGCCCTTTCCCGTCGCGCGGCTGGCGGCGACGGCCCTGGGCGTGGTGCAGTTCGTTACCGGAGGGCTGTTCACCAGCCCGCTGAGCCGCGACCAGCTGGCCCTGCTGCGCACCGACAATGTGGTGTCGCCCGATGCGCGCGGCTTTGCCGAGCTGGGCATCCAGCCCACCGCCGCGGGGGCCGTCCTCGATTCCTACCTTTGGCGCTTCCGCCCCTCGGGGCAGTACGAGGCGATCAAGGATTCGGCCAAGAACCTGCGCGAGCATTGATGGAACACAATACGATCGTCGCCGCGATCCTCGGGGTTCTCGAGGGTCTGACGGAATTCATCCCGGTCTCGTCGACCGGGCACATCCTGCTGGCGGGGCATTTCCTGGGCTTTGATTCGCCGGGACGCTCGTTCGAGGTGCTGATCCAGCTGGGCGCGCTGCTGGCGATTCTGGGCGTTTATGCCGGGCGGATCATCCAGATCCTGACCGATGCCCCGCGCGACCCGGCCGCGCGCCGTTTCGTGGCGGCCGTGTTGGTGGCGTTTCTGCCCGCGGTCGTCATCGGCGTGATGGCGCATGGCTTCATCAAGACCGTGCTGTTCGAGACGCCGATGCTGATCGCGGTCATGCTGATCCTGGGCGGGCTGGTGCTGCTGTGGGTCGATCGGCGCACCACCCTGCCGCTGTATCACCGGGCCGAGGATTTCCCCCTGCCCATGGCGCTCAAGATCGGGTTCATCCAGTGCCTGGCGATGATTCCCGGTGTCTCGCGTTCGGGGGCGACCATCGTGGGCGCGCTGCTGCTGGGTGCGGACAAGCGGTCGGCGGCGGAGTTCTCGTTCTTTCTGGCGATGCCGACGATGCTGGGCGCGTTTGTCTATGACCTGTGGCAGAATCGCGATATTCTGGATGCGGCGGCCGTGGGCAACATCGCGGTGGGCTTTGTGGCCGCGCTGATCAGTGGCGTGATCGTCGTCCGCTGGCTGTTGGGCTATGTCTCGCGGCGCGGATACGCGCTGTTCGCTTGGTGGCGGATTACGGTTGGAATCCTTGCCATGGTTGGGCTTACGGTATTTGGGTAAGTTATGCTGACCCATTAACGGCCCGCCATGCGCAACTTTTTCGCGCCTGGCGGTAAAAACCGGGTAATAGGTCAGCACTGCTGACTTTTCATCTGAAACGCCTTGCTTTATGGCAGTTGCGGAAGTCCTTTCAGGGAGGTGGCGCAGCCATGGCCACGCAAAAGATGCTGACATTCGTCTCGACCCCGCGCGAGATGCCCGAGAAACGCTCGGCCCAGGACCGCAGCGAGGATTTCCACGAGATCTATCGCGACTTTGCCGCCCAGAAGGCCGCCGAACAGTCCAGCCGCTGCAGCCAGTGCGGCGTGCCCTATTGTCAGTCGCATTGCCCGCTGCACAACAACATCCCCGACTGGCTGCGCCTGACCGCCGAAGGGCGGCTCGAGGAGGCCTATCGCGTCAGCCAGGCCACCAACACCTTCCCCGAGATCTGCGGCCGCATCTGCCCCCAGGACCGCCTGTGCGAGGGCAATTGCGTGATCGAGCAGTCGGGCCACGGCACCGTCACCATCGGCGCGATCGAGAAATACATCACCGACACCGCCTGGGACAACGGCTGGGTTCAGGCCGCCAAGCCTGCGCAGGAGCGGGCGGAATCGGTGGGGATCATCGGCGCGGGGCCGGGGGGCCTGGCGGCGGCGGACATGCTGCGCCGGCAGGGATTCCAGGTCACCATCTATGACCGCTATGACCGCGCGGGCGGGCTGATGACCTATGGTATCCCCGGCTTCAAGCTGGAGAAGGACGTGGTCATGCGCCGCAACCAGCTGCTGGCCGATGGCGGCGTCGAGTTCGTGCTGAACTGCAACGTGGGCGAGGATATCAGCTTTGACGCGATCCGCGGCAAGCATGACGCGGTGCTGATCGCCACGGGCGTCTACAAGACCCGCGATCTGGACATCGACAATGCCGATCATGGCGGCGTGGTCCGGGCGATCGACTATCTGACCGCCAGCAACAAGGTCGAGTTCGGCGATGACGTCCCCGATTTCGAGGACGGAGAGCTGAACGCCAAGGGCAAGCGCGTCGTCGTCATCGGCGGCGGTGACACGGCGATGGATTGCGTACGCACGGCCATCCGGCAGGGCGCGCAATCGGTCAAGTGTCTGTATCGCCGCGACCGGGCCAACATGCCGGGCAGCCAGCGCGAGGTTCAGAATGCCGAGGAGGAAGGTGTTGAATTCGTGTGGCTTTCGGCGCCCGGCGCCTTTACGGGCCATGTGACCGGCGTCGCCGCCGAGGCGCAGGAGCGTGACGTGGACGGCCTTCCCCAGATCGCCTCGGTGCGTATCCAGAAGATGCGCCTGGGCCAGCCCGACGTCACCGGCCGCCAGTCGCCCGAACTGATCGACGGGGCCGATTACGACGAGCCCGCCGACCTGGTTATCAAGGCGCTGGGATTCGAGCCCGAGGACCTGCCCAAGCTGTGGGGCGTGGACGGGCTGGAGGTCACCCGTTGGGGCACGATCAAGGCCAGTTTCCAGACGCACATGACCTCGATTCCCGGGGTCTATGCGGTGGGCGACATCGTGCGCGGTGCCAGCCTGGTCGTCTGGGCGATCCGCGACGGGCGCGAGGCGGCGGAATCGATCGCGGCCTATCTGACGGGCGATGCCCGCGTCGCGGCGGAATAAGGCCGCACCGATGGCGCACAACCCAGTCACAGGGCGTGCACAGGGCGTACACCGACAACGCACGGTGCCTGCGCAGGCCGTTAACCCTTCGCGCAACGGCGCGCGGATCATGGCAGCGATGCTGACCCTTTTGGTCGCGGCCGGTGGGATGCTGGCGGCGGGGCAGGCGGGGGCGGCCAGTTTCACGCCGCCCGCGGGCTGCACGCTGAATGTCACGGTGCAGAACCGCGGCTGTTCGGTCGGGCAGTATTACACCTGCGAGGCCGACCCCGAGGGTCATCAGCGCAGCGCGCATTTCGGGCGCGACGGGCTGTATCACCTGTCCACCATCGACGCCGAGACCCGCTGGATCGAGAGCCAGAGCATGGCCTCGGGGCTGATCGACCGGCTGGTCGAGCAGGCCGAGAGCCATGCCAGTTTCTCGCGTCTGCTGGAGACCGGGCGCGACGATTTCGATTTCTGGACTGAGACGAATGACGGCCAGCGCCTGCATCATCAGGGCCACGACGTCCTGACCGGAGAGACAGTCGAGATCGACGGCCAGCCGCTGGAGCGCACGACCTTCCAGCTGACCACCCGCAGCGCGGATGGCGAGGTTCTGATCACCCGCGAGGGCAGCCAGTATATCAGCCGCCGGTTCAACCGCTTTTACGGCGGCACCGAGACGGGCAGCGACTGGACCGGCGCGCAGACGCAGACCGACGACAGCCCCGTGCAGTTCCTCTTTCCCGGCCAGCCCGGGTTCGGAGCCACAACCCCACAATTCGACTGCGATCAATTGCTGACGCAGATCCCGCAGGAAAGGGCCGCATCATGACCATGGATTGGCAAGCCACCGAGGAAGCCCGCCGCGACTGGATGGACAAGAACAGCCTGTACCGCCAGGAGGACGAGCATTCGTCCTGCGGCGTGGGGTTTGTCGTCGATCTGGGCGGCAAGGCCAGCCGCAAGGTCGTGCAGAACGGCATCGATGCGCTGAAGGCGATCTGGCATCGCGGCGCGGTGGATGCGGATGGCAAGACCGGCGACGGCGCGGGCATCCATGTCCAGATCCCGGTGCCCTTCTTTTATGACCAGATCCGCCGCACGGGCCACGAACCCGATCAGGGCAAGCTGATCGCGGTCGGCCAGGTGTTCCTGCCACGCACCAACTTTGCCGCCCAGGAGGCCTGCCGGACCATCGTGGAATCCGAGGTCCTGCGGATGGGCCACTATATCTATGGCTGGCGGCACGTGCCGGTGAACACCGGCGTGCTGGGCGAAAAGGCCAATGCCACCCGCCCCGAGATCGAGCAGATCCTGATCCGCTGCGAGAAGGACATCGACCAGGTCCGGTTCGAGCGCGAGCTGTACGTGATTCGCCGCCGGATCGAAAAGGCCGCCATCGCCGCCCAGATCGCGGGGCTGTATTTCTGTTCGCTGTCCTGCCGGTCGATCATCTACAAGGGTATGATGCTGGCCGAGCAGGTGGCCGAGTTCTATCCCGACCTGAAGGATGAGCGGTTCGAGAGCGCATTCGCGATCTATCACCAGCGGTATTCGACCAACACTTTCCCGCAGTGGTGGCTGGCCCAGCCCTTCCGCATGCTGGCCCATAACGGCGAGATCAACACGCTGAAGGGCAACCTGAACTGGCTGCGCAGCCATGAGATCCGCATGGCATCGTCTGCGTTCGGCGACGCGGCCGAGGATATCAAGCCGATCGTGCCTGCCGGGTCGTCGGATTCAGCGGCGCTGGATGCGGTGTTCGAGGTTCTGGTCCGGTCGGGGCGTTCTGCGCCGATGACCAAGACGATGCTGGTGCCGGAAAGCTGGTCCAAGGCCACGACCGACATGCCCAAGGCCTGGGCCGACATGTACGCCTATTGCAACGCGGTGATGGAGCCGTGGGACGGCCCCGCGGCGCTGGCCATGACCGACGGGCGCTGGGTCTGCGGCGGTCTGGACCGCAACGGGCTGCGCCCCATGCGCTATGTCGTGACGGGCGACAACCTGTTGATCGCGGGCTCTGAGGTGGGGATGGTCCCGGTCGATGAGACCGGCGTGCGCGAAAAGGGCGCGCTGGGGCCGGGGCAGATGATCGCGGTCGATATGTGGGACGGCAAGCTGTACCACGACACCGAGATCAAGGACCGCCTGGCCGGCAGCCAGCCCTTCGGCGAGTGGATCGAGAAGGTCACCGAGCTGAACGACATCATGCGCGACCTGCCCGAGGTGGTGCGGTATCAGGGCGACGCCCTGCGCCGCCGCCAGACCGCCGCCGGGTTCACGCATGAGGATCTGGAGCATGTCCTGGCCCCCATGGCCGAGGATGCCAAGGAGGCCATCGCGTCCATGGGCGACGACACGCCGCCCGCGGTCCTGTCGAACCAGTACCGCCCGATGAGCCATTTCTTCCGCCAGAACTTCAGCCAGGTGACGAACCCGCCGATCGACAGCTTGCGCGAGACGCGGGTGATGAGCCTGAAGACGCGGTTCGGGAACCTGAAGAACGTGCTGGACGAGAGCAGCGCGCAGACCGAGATCGTGGTGCTGGAAAGCCCCTTCATCGCGAATGGCGAATTCGACAAGATGGTGACGATGTTCGGCGACACGGTGACGGTCATCGACTGCACCTTTGCCGACGATGCCGGGCCGGACGCCCTGGGCGAGGGGCTGGCGCGCATCCGGGCCGAGGCCGAGGATGCCGTGCGGTCGGGGGCGGGCCATCTGGTCCTGTCGGATGACGCGCAGGGCCCCAGCCGCGTGGCGATGCCGATGATCCTGGCGACCAGCGCGGTGCACAGCTGGCTGGCGCGCAAGGGGCTGCGGACGTTCTGCAGCGTCAATGTGCGGTCGGCGGAATGCATCGACCCGCATTATTTCGCGGTGCTGATCGGCTGTGGCGCGACCACGGTGAACCCCTATCTGGCGCAGGATTCGATCAATGACCGGATCGAGCGGGGCCTGCTGACCGGCACGCTGGTCGAGAACATGCGCCGCTATCGCACCGCCATCGATGCGGGCCTGCTGAAGATCATGGCCAAGATGGGGATCTCGGTCCTGTCCTCCTATCGCGGCGGTCTGAACTTTGAGGCGGTGGGTCTGAGCCGTGCGATGGTCGCGGAGTATTTCCCCGGCATGCAGTCGCGGATCAGCGGCATCGGTCTGCACGGCTTGCAGGCCAAGCTGGAATGGCTGCATCAGGTCGCGTTCCACACCGACAATGTCGACATGCTGCCGGTCGGCGGCTTCTACAAGCTGCGGCGGACGGGCGAAAAGCACGCCTGGGAAGCCAACACCATGAAGCTGTTGCAGGTGGCCTGTGAAAAGGCGTCCTATGACATCTGGAAGCAGTTCAGCGCCACGATGCGGGCCAACCCGCCGATCCACATTCGCGACCTGCTGGACATCAAGCCGTTCGGCAAGCCGGTGCCCATCGAGGAGGTCGAATCGATCACCTCGATCAGGAAGCGGTTCGTGACGCCGGGGATGTCGCTTGGGGCGCTGTCGCCCGAGGCGCATATGACGCTGAACATCGCCATGAACCGGATCGGCGCGAAATCCGATTCGGGCGAGGGCGGAGAGGACCCGGCGCACAGCCACCCGCTGCCCAATGGCGACAACCCCTGCGCCAAGATCAAGCAGGTGGCGTCGGGCCGCTTCGGCGTGACCGCCGAATACCTGAACGCCTGCGAGGAGCTGGAGATCAAGGTGGCCCAGGGCGCCAAGCCCGGCGAGGGCGGCCAGCTGCCCGGCATGAAGGTCACCAAGCTGATCGCGCGGCTGCGGCATTCGACGCCGGGCGTGACGCTGATCAGCCCGCCGCCGCACCACGATATCTATTCCATCGAGGATCTGGCGCAGCTGATCTATGACCTCAAGCAGATCAACCCGCGCGCCAAGATCACCGTGAAGCTGGTGGCCTCCAGCGGCGTGGGCACGATCGCGGCAGGCGTGGCCAAGGCCAAGGCCGACGTGATCCTGATTTCGGGGCACAATGGCGGCACGGGCGCGTCGCCCGCGACCTCGATCAAGTTCGCGGGTCTGCCGTGGGAGATGGGCCTGACCGAGGCGCATCAGGTTCTGGCCATGAACCGCCTGCGCGAGCGGGTGACGCTGCGCACCGATGGTGGTCTGCGCACGGGCCGCGACATCGTCATGGCGGCGATGATGGGGGCCGAGGAATACGGCATCGGCACCGCCGCCCTGATCGCGATGGGCTGCATCATGGTCCGCCAGTGCCAGTCGAACACCTGCCCGGTGGGCGTCTGCACCCAGGACGAAAAGCTGCGCGCCATGTTCACCGGATCGGCGGACAAGGTGGTGAACCTGATCACCTTCTATGCCCAGGAGGTGCGCGAGATTCTGGCCTCCATCGGCGCGCGGTCGATCGATGAGATCATCGGGCGTGCTGACCTGCTGACCCAGGTCAGCCGGGGCGCGGCGAACCTGGACGATCTGGACCTGAACCCGCTGCTGATCACCGTCGATGGCGCGGACAAGATCGTCTATGACCGCACCAAGCCGCGCAACGCTGTGCTGGACACGCTGGACGCCGAGATCGTCAAGGACGCCGCGCGCTTCTTTGAGGATGGCGAGAAGATGCAGCTGTCCTATGCGGTCAGGAACACGCACCGGACCATCGGCACGCGCACGTCGTCGCTGATCGTGCAGAAGTTCGGGATGCGCAACAGCTTGCAGCCCGACCACCTGACGGTGCGTCTGACGGGCAGCGCCGGGCAGTCGTTGGGCGCCTTCGCGGCGCCGGGGCTGAAGATCGAGGTGTCGGGCGATGCCAACGATTACGTGGGCAAGGGCCTGTCGGGGGGCACCATCGTGGTGCGTCCGCCGATGGCCAGCCCGCTGGTCGCGGCCGACAACACGATCATCGGCAACACGGTCCTGTATGGCGCGACGAACGGCTATCTGTTCGCGGCGGGCCGTGCCGGAGAGCGGTTCGCGGTTCGCAACAGCGGTGCATCGGTGGTGATCGAGGGCTGCGGGTCGAACGGTTGCGAATACATGACCGGCGGCGTGGCCGTGATTCTGGGTCGGATCGGCGCGAACTTTGGCGCGGGCATGACCGGGGGGATGGCCTATCTGTATGACCCCGATGGGCTGGCGTGCGATTACATCAACCCCGAGACGCTGGTGATGTGCCCGGTCACCCAGGATCACTGGGAGGATCAGCTGAAGGGCCTGATCGAACGGCACCTCAAGGAGACCGGGTCGCGTCGCGCCGACGAGATCCTGTCGAACTGGGAGCGGGAGAAGGGCAACTTCCTGCAGGTCTGCCCCAAGGAGATGCTGCAGCACCTGACCCACCCGATCGAGGCCGTCGAGGTCCCGAGCGCGGTTCCCGCCGAGTGATCGCGGCGCGGCACCCTTGCGGGGCCGCGTCCCGCTTTGGGGGTCAGTTCTGAATGGTGCAGGTGATCGGATCGTCCTCTGCCATGCTGTCCGTGAGGGTCGCGCTGTCGCCCTTGACCCACCATTCCCGGGCGCCCGCCGCATAGCGCGCGCCCGAGGCCGCGATGACGCCGGCGAAGATGGTGGGCCCGTCGGACAGGTCCAGCAAAGCCAGCGAATCGCGGGTGCCGTTCAGATAGGTGACCGACAGCGTGCTGCCATTGTCGCAGGCCATGGTGGCGGTGATCGCCTGCATGTCGGGGCCAAGGGGCCAGGAGAGCAGGGGCTGGGCCGTGGCGGGCATGGCGGTCAGCAGAGGCAGGATCAGGGCGAGGGCTGGGCGCATGGTCAGGTCCGGTGATGGGGGATGCGGCCAGAGTGGCGCGGGACGCGCGCCGGGGCAAGCGCGACGCTTGACCGCTGCGGCCTGGGCATGAGACATGCGGCCATGTTCACGCGCCGTTCGCTCCGTCCCGCCGCCGATGATGCGCCCGTGCCGCTGGCGCGGCGACGCTGGCGCGGTATGGCGCTGTTCTGGCTGCGCTATGCGGTGCTGCGGGCGGTTCTGGTGATGGTGGGATCGGTCGCGATCTATGGCTTTGTGAACCCGCCGATGACCTGGACGATGGTGGGCGTCGCGCGTCAGCAGGCGCTGGCGCCGCGCGAATGGGTGCCGCTGGCGGAGATCGCCCCGGTCATGCGCCGCGCCGTGGTCGCCGCCGAGGACGCGAATTTCTGCAGCCATTGGGGGTTCGACATGGTCGAGATCCGCAAGGTGGTGGCATCAGGGTCGTCGCGCGGCGCGTCGACCATCACCCAGCAGACCGCCAAGAACGCCTTTCTGTGGCAGAGGCGCAGCTGGCCGCGCAAGGCCGCCGAGACGCTGCTGACGCCGCAGATCGAGGCGCTGTGGTCCAAGGCGCGCATCCTGGAGGTCTATCTGAACGTGGCCGAGTTCGGGCCCGGCATCTTTGGCGTCCATGCGGCGGCGGCGGCGCATTTCGGCACTACGCCCGACCGGCTGACCCCGGTGCAGGCCGCGCGCCTGGCCGCCGTTCTGCCCAGCCCGCGCACGCGCACGACGGCCGCGCCGTCGGCCCGGTCGCGCGCGATCCTGGACGGGGCCGAGACGATTGCCCGCGACGGGCGGGGCGGTTGAAAGCCGGGGGGGCGGGGCGTATCAAGGCGGGGTTGCGAAAAACAAGAAGGTCTCGAGCAGTCCCATGAACACCAACACGCAGACCACGCGACTGTATCACACCGCCCTGTCGCCCTTTTGCCGCAAGGTCCGGCTGGTTCTGGCCGAGAAGAAGATCGAGGTCGAGCTGGTCGAGGAGCGGTACTGGGAGGGTCCGCCCGATCTGAAGCGGCGCAATCCGGCCGGCAAGCTGCCGGTGCTGCGCTGGCGCGGCAACCTGCTGGCGGAAAGCCAGGCGATCGTCGAATATTTGGACGAGGCGGTGCCCGCGCCTGCGCTGATGCCGCAGACGCCGCTGGAGCGCCATGAGGTGCGCCGGCTGTGCACCTGGTTCGACGACAAGTTCCACACCGAGGTGACCCAGCCCATCCTGAACGAGCGCGTCTGGAAGAAGATCACCCGCACCGGCTATCCCGACAGCCGGGTGGTCAAGGACGGGCTGCGCGCGATCAAGGAGCATATCGACTATCTGGCCCAGCTGCTGGAGACGCGGCGCTGGCTGGCGGGCAACACGCTGAGCCTGGCGGATTTCACGGCGGCTGCGCATTTTTCCTGTCTGGATTATATTTCCGACGTGGATTGGGACCGGTCCGAGGCCCTGCGCGACTGGTATGCGACGATCAAGTCGCGCCCCGCCTTCCGGTCGGTTCTGGCTGATCAGGTGCCGGGGATTCATCCTGCGGCTCATTATGCCGAGCTTGATTTCGGCTGAGGGCGGGGGGGCCAGCCCCCCATCGCCTGACGGCGATTCCCCCCGGGATATTTGGGTGAAGAAGAAGGCCGAGACCGAGGCCGAGGCCCGCGCGGTGGGGTTCGCCGCGATGGGCGTGATGCGCCCGGATGGGGTGCCGGAGCTGGCCGGGCGGCTGGCGGATTTCGTGGGCCGGGGGCGGCACGGGCAGATGGGCTGGATGGCCGAGCGTATGGGGTGGCGCGGCGATCCCTCCGCGCTGTGGCCCGAGGCGCGGTCGGTGGTGATGCTGGCCGAGCTGTACACGCCCGAGGGCGATCCGCTGGCGGTGCTGGAGCGGCGCGACCGCGCGGCCGTCAGCGTCTATGCCCAGGGGCGCGATTATCACGACCTGGTCAAGAAGCGGCTGAAACGACTGGGGCGCTGGCTGTTGGAGACCGCGCCCGAGCCGGGGCATCAGATCAAGGTCTTTGTCGATACCGCGCCGGTGATGGAAAAGCCCTTGGCGCAGGCCGCCGGGCTGGGCTGGCAGGGCAAGCACACCAATCTGCTGTCGCGCGATCTGGGCAGCTGGTTCTTTCTGGGCGCGATCTTCACCACCATGCCGTTGCCGCCGGATGCGCCCCAGGTCAGCCATTGCGGGTCGTGCCGCGCCTGTCTGGATGTCTGTCCGACCGGGGCGTTTCCCGCGCCCTATCAGCTGGATGCGCGGCGGTGCATTTCATACCTGACCATCGAGCATAAGGGGCCGGTGGAGCCGGAGCTGCGGGCGCTGATGGGCAACCGGATCTATGGCTGCGACGACTGCCTGGCGGTCTGTCCGTGGAACAAGTTCGCGCAGGCCGGGTCCGAGATGCGCTATCGCGGGATCATCGACGCGCCGCCCTTGGCGGAGCTGGCGGTTCTGGACGATGCGGGGTTCCGGGCGCGGTTTTCCGGCAGTCCGATCAAGCGGATCGGGCGGGACCGCTTTGTGCGCAACGTGCTGTACGCCATCGGCAATTCGGGGGATGCGGGGCTGGCGCCGGTGGCGCGGGGCCTGGAGGGCGACGCCGATCCGGTCGTGGCCGAGGCGGCATCCTGGGCGGTCGCGCGGCTGGCGCGCTAGAGCAGGAAGTCGTCGCCGTCCAGCGACAGCCGCCCCTGCAGGCGGATCAGCATGTCGGCCTGTCGGTCGCCGTTGATATCGACCAGCACATGGGTCTGGCCGTCCACATGCTCCCACCGGACCGAGCGGGGGCCGGAATGCCCACCCGTGCCCACATAGGACAGGTTCAGGGCGCGCAGGTCCAGGCGGTCTTCGTCGGGGGTGAAGTCGGTGATCAGGTCGGATTGCTGCGGCAGGCTGTCCTGAAAGGACAGAAAGCGGAACACGTCGCGGCCTGGCCCGCCGGTCATCACATCGGCCCCCGGCCCGCCCACCAGTGTGTCGGCGCCCATGCCGCCGAACAGCCGGTCGGGGCCCATGCCCCCGCGCAGCAGGTCGTTGCCCGCCCCCCCGTCCAGCGTATCGGCGCCCTGATTGCCGTCCAGCGTGTCATTGCCCGGCCCCCCGATCATGCGGTCATTGCCCGGCCCGCCGATCAGCAGGTCGTTGCCCAGACCCCCGTCCAGCGTGTCGTTGCCCATGCCGCCGTTCAGCGTATCGTCGCCCTGGTTGCCGAACAGGCGGTCGTCGCCCGGCCCCCCGCGCAGGACATCGCGGCCCATGCCGCCGCGCAGGATGTCATTGCCCGGCCCGCCATCCAGTGTGTCGTTGCCGCCGCCGCCGTTCAGCGTGTCATTGCCCAGGCCGCCCTGCATCAGGTTGTTGCCCCAGGCGCTGCTGAGGAAATCGTTGCCCGCACCGCCGAACATCCGGTCATGGCCCGCGCCCCCGAACAGGCGGTCATTGCCGTTGCCGCCCTCCAGCGTGTCGTTGCCGCCGCCGCCGTTCAGGACGTCGTTTCCGTCTCCGCCGAACAGCCGGTCATTGCCCCCGCCCGCCGTCAGCGTGTCATTGCCCGCGCCGCCGTCCATCATGTTCCATCCGGCCATGGACATGATGAAATCGTCGCCATCCTCGCCGAACATGCGGTCGTTGCCGGGTCCGCCGAAGATGCGGTCATTGCCCGTGCCGCCGTAGATCTCGTCGTCGCCGCCATCGCCGTGCAGCACGTCGTTGCCGTCATCGCCATACAGCGTGTCATTGTCCCCGCCGCCCCACAGCATGTCATTGCCGGCCCCGCCCGACAGCAGGTCGGCACCCTGATCGCCGAACAGCCGGTCAGTGCCCGCCCCGCCATAGAGCCGGTCCGCCCCCAGCCCGCCCTGCAGCGTGTCGTCGCCATCATTGCCGAACAGCACGTCGTCGCCGTCATTGCCCTCCAGCAGGTCGTTGCCGTCGCCGCCCAGCAGCGTGTCGCGGCCCGGTCCCCCGATCAGGCGGTCGTTGCCGGTGCAGCCGTCCAGGTGGTCGTCGCCCGCCCCGCCCTCCAGCAGGCCGTCACCATCCTCGCCAAACAGGCGGTCATTGCCGTCGCCGCCGATCAGCGTGTCGCGGCCCGCGCCGCCCATCAGGCTGTCATCGCCGGTGCCGCCATCCAGCAGGTCCGCGCCCGTCCCCGCGATCAGCGTGTCGTTGCCGGCCCCGCCCAGCAGGCGGTTGTTGCCCAGCAGCGCCTCCAGCCAGTCGTTGCCGTCCTCACCCGACAGCGTGTCGTTGCCCGCATCGCCGAAGATGCGGTCAGTGCCCGGCCCGCCATAGATCAGGTCGTCTCCGGTGCCGCCATGGAGCGTGTCGTCGCCGGTGCCGCCATAGATCAGGTCGTTGCCGTCATCGCCAAAGATCAGGTCGTTGCCCGCATCGCCGAACAGCGTGTCGCGGCCCGGGCCGCCGAACAGCTGGTCATGCCCGTCGCCGCCGCGCAGCACGTCGTCGCCCGCCTCTCCGCGCAGGGTGTCGTTGCCCCCCGCCCCCGACACGGTGTCGTTGCCCGCCCCGGCCATGATCTGTTCGGGCCGCGCCCCCCCCGTCAGGCGGTCCGCCCCGGCGGTGCCGAAGATCCAGCGCGCCTCGGTCGAGGGGATGTCGTCGGGGCGCACCAGCACCGGGTCCAGCTCGGGCGGCAGGTAATGGCCGATGGGGAACATCGCGTTTGAGAAATCGGCCGCGGTCAGGCCGCGCCCGTCGCGGGTGGTGATGTCGATGATCAGGTCGCCGTTGATGATCAGGATGCCGCTGGCGGTGGGCACGAATTGCAGCTGCCAGATGCTGCGCACATTGCCCAACAGCGACAGGTCCAGCCGGTCGATGCCCGGTTCATAGTCCAGGATGCTGATGCGCCCCTTGATCCGGGTCGGCATGAAGATGTCGGCCCCCGCGCCGCCCACCAGCGTGACGGGGGCGGTGCCCGCGACCAGGATGTCGTTGCCGCCGCCGCCCTCCAGCCGGGTGGTGGTGGCGCTGGCGACCAGCATGTCGCCCCCCGCGCCGCCGCGCACCACGCCCGCCCCGGCAAAGCCCGTCGCCCCGATCGGGCCGGGGTCGAAGACCAGCTGGGTGATGCCCGTCTCGGTCGAGGAGCCGACGAACAGCAGGATGCGGCCGCCGACGACGCGGGCCTCGATCTCGCTGACATCGGCCAGGGTCATGGAGGCGGTGTCGGCAATGCTGGTCAGGTGGACCAGCCGCCCATCGGGCAGCAGGGTGAAGACGCTGATGCCGTCATCGGCCCCGCCCGCAAAGACGAAGGCGCGGCCGTTCACCACCACCGTCTCCAGCGCGGTGCCGGATTGAAAGCGGGTCGTGGCCTCGTCCAGGACGTGATCGACGGTGGTCAGGCGGCCGTCCGGGGTCAGGCGGAACACGGTCAGCGAATTGGACCCCGCCGCCGCCATGACCACGAAGGTCCGCCCCGCAAACTGCACCACATCGACGTCCGAGGGCAGGTCATAGCCCGTGCCCCGCGCCGCGACATGGACCATGCCCGGCCCCAGCCCGCCCCCCGCATCCATCCGATGGGTCGAGATGAAGTTGCCGTTCCCCGAGATCGCGACCAGCAGGCGCTGGCCGTCCACGGTCACGGCCAGGACCTTGTCCAGCGACGCGTCGGTCGTGCCTTCGGGTGTGGGCAGGGTGACCTGGCCCGCGCGGGTCAGCGACCCGTCCGCCCCCAGGCGATGCGTGGTCAGGGTCAGCCCGCCGCCCTGCGCGGAGAAGACCACCTGGGCCGCGCCCGTGTCGATCTGGCCCAGGGCCGTCACCTGCGATCCCAGGCTGGTCCCGAACAGCGTGGCGAAGGGGGCCAGCGCGCCATTGTCCAGCCGCAGCGATGTGGCCAGATTCGCCGCCCCGCCCATCTGCCCCGCATGGATCAGCGTCTGGCCGCCGATGGTGATCGCGGTGATCTGGGGCGGGCCCTGATAGGCGAAGCTGTCCAGCCAGGCGCGGGTGCGCAGCTGGGTGATGGAGGCAAGGGGATCGCTGATCGCATAGCTGCTGATGCCGCCGCCGACATGGTTCGCCGCGACCAGCACCAGTTGCCCGCCCGTCTCGATGATCTCGAGGTCGGTCAGTCGGCCAAGCCAGCGCTGTTGCGTGACACCAAAGGTGGTCACGTGGCGATACTCGATCATGGCGTTTCTGGGGTTGCGGCCGGGGAGGGGGCGGCGCGTGGGGGGGCAGGTCTTAAGATGGTCTTAAGATGCCGCGACCGGAGGCCGGGTGCCAGTTTTGCTTGATGTGCATTTTAGGCGAATGTCCCCGGTCGCGGGGAACCCGGCGCCGATCCGGGCGGGGTCAGGCGGGCGGCAGCGCCAGCGGCCCGTAGAGGATCAGCCCCGGCTGGCTGGCCGGTCCCTGCTGCGCCAGCAGGCGCGCCAGGCTGTCGACGGTGCCGGGCAGCAGGCGCTGGCCCGGATGGCCCACGGCCTCGGCCAGCAGGGCGGGGGTATCGGCGGGCAGGCCGTGGTCGATCAGCAGTTTCGCCATGCCCGGAAAGCTGCGCTGGCCCATGAACACCACGGTCGTGGTCAGCGGATCGGCCAGCGCCGCCCAGTTGATGTCGCCGGGCAGCTGGCCGGTGATGTCGGCGCCGGTCACGAACTGCACCCGCCGCGCCGTCAGCCGCCGGGTCAGCGGCATGCCCATCGCCGCCGCCGCTGCGCTGGCCGAGGTGACGCCGGGCACGATCTCCCAGGGGATGCCGGCGGCGGTCAGGGCGGTCAGCTCCTCCTCCAGGCGGCCAAAGATGCCGCTGTCGCCGGATTTCAGGCGCACCACGCGGCGGCCGGCCTGCGCATGGCTGACGATCAGCGCGTTCACCGCGTCCTGTTTGGCCGAGGGGCGGCCCGCGCGCTTGCCCACCGCGATCAGGTCGGCCTGCGGGCCCGCATGGTCCAGCACCGGCCCGGAGGCCAGGTCGTCGAACAGGACCACATCGGCATGGCGCAGTCGCCGCGCGGCCTTGAGGGTCAACAGCTCGGGGTCGCCCGGACCGGCCGAGACCAGCGAGACGAAGCCGGGGGGAAAGTCGGTGTCGGACACGGGAGGGGGCCTTCTGGGGCGGGCGGGGTTTCAGCTATACCACCGGGGCGGGGTGTGACAATGCCGCGCGTTTCCTTTGGACGGGCAGGGCGCAATGAAACCATTTCGGCCCCCGCGCGTGATCATCGGGACAGAGAGGGAGAATGCGATGACGGTCATCTGCTGGTTCAGGCGGGTTCTGCGGCTGGACGACCATCCGGCGCTGGTCGCCGCCGCCGCCGCCGGGGCGGTCGTGCCGCTGGTGATCGTGGACCCCGCCGAGGCCCGCGACCATCCCGCCAGCGCGCAGCGTCAGGCGATGGCGCTGGCGCCGCTGGACCGCGCGCTGCGCGCCCAGGGCAGCCGCCTGATCGTGCGGCGGGGCGCGCCTGCCGCCGTGCTGGAGGCCGTCGCGCGCGACACGGGCGCGACCCAGGTGCATGCGACCGAGGGGTTTCCCTTTGCCTCGGATGACGGGCTGGCCGATGCGGCGCGGCGGGGGGGTGCGGTGCTGCACCTGCATCCGCTGGCCGATCTGGTGCCGCGCGGGTCGGTCAGGACCGGGTCGGGGGGCGTCTACAAGGTCTTCACGCCCTTCTGGAAGGCCGTGCGGCAGGTGGATATCGCACCCCCCTTGGCCGCGCCGCGCCTGTCCGCGCCGGAGCGCTGGCCCGACAGCGACGCTCCTGACTGGCCCGAGGCGCGCGCCGCGATGGATCGCGGCTGGGACGTGATGGCCGCCCATATCCGCGCCGGAGAGGAGGCCGCCCATGACCGGCTGGAGGAATTCCTGACCGGCGATGTCGCGGGCTACAAGGCGGATCGCGACCTGCCGTGGCGACCCCGCGCCACGTCCGGCCTGTCGGACGCGCTGGCGGTCGGAGAGATCAGCGCCCGGCGCATCTGGGCGCGCTGTCGCGGCGATTTCGAACAGGGCATTCCCGGCATCGAGCCGTTCCTGTCGGAACTGTGCTGGCGCGAATTCGCGCACGAGCTGATGGCCGAATCGCCCGATCTGAGCCGCGCCCCCTGGCGCAAGGAATGGAGCGATTTCCCCTGGCGCGCCGATAATGACGACGCCGAGGCCTGGCGGCGCGGCCGCACCGGCGTGCCCATCGTCGATGCCGGCATGCGAGAGCTGTATGCCACGGGGCGGATGCACAACCGGGTGCGGATGATCACCGGCAGCTATCTGACGAAACATCTGCTGACCGACTGGCGGGTGGGGCTGGACTGGTTCGCGCGCTGCCTGACGGATTGGGATGCGGCGTCGAACGCGATGAACTGGCAATGGGTGGGGGGCTGCGGGCCGGATGCCTCGCCCTTTTTCCGCATCTTCAACCCCGAGACGCAGGCCGAGAAGTTCGACGCCAAATCGCGCTATCGCGACCGTTGGATGCGACCCGACGCGGCAGGCGCGCAAGCATTCGGCGCGGCCATCCCGCGATCCTGGGATCTGGATCTGACCCGGCGCGCCATGCCGCGGATTTCCCTGCCCGAGGGTCGGGCGCGGGCTCTGACCGCCTATGAGGAGATGAAATCGTGATGCAGGCGCTGATTCTGGGGGCTTCGGGCGGGATCGGGGCGGCGATGGCCGCCCGGCTGGAGGGGCAGGGCGTGGCCGTCACCGGCCTGTCGCGGTCGCGCGACGGGCTGGATTTGACGCAGGGGGACACGGTCGCGGACCACGCCGCACGGCTGGCGGGGCACAGCTTTGATCTGATCGTGAACACCACCGGCGCGCTGGTCATCGACGGGCGCCAGCCGGAAAAATCCATGGATGCGGTGGATGCCGACGCCATGGCCGCGCAATTCGCGCTGAACGCCACGGGCGTGGCGCTGGTCATCCGCCATTTCGGGCCGCTGCTGGCGCGCGACCGGCGGGCGGTGCTGGCATCGCTGTCGGCGCGGGTGGGGTCGATCGGGGATAACGACCTGGGCGGCTGGGTCGCCTATCGCGCGGCCAAGGCGGCGCAGAACCAGATCATCCGCACGGCGTCGATTGAATGCCGCCGCCGGAACCGCCAGTCGATCCTGGTGGCCCTGCATCCCGGCACGGTGGCCACGTCGCTGAGTGCGAAATACGCCAGCCGCCATCCGACCATCACCCCCGATCATAGCGCCGAGGCGCTGCTGGCGGTCATCGACCGGCTGACCCCCGAGGATAGCGGCAGCTTTTGGGACTGGAAGGGCGCGCGGGTGCCCTGGTGATCAGGTGAGCCAGGGCGTCGCCGCGCCGATGATCTGACGCCCGCCGGGTTTCACGAAGGACCCCCAGGTGCCCGCGATGCGCCCCTGCGGGTCCAGCAGCACCTTGTTGAAATTCCATTGCGGCACGAAGCCGGTCTCCTGCCGCACCCAGGCATAGAAGGGGTGCACCTCCCCCTTGGCCACGGGCAGGATGTCGGTCATGGGCACGGCGATGTTGCGCAAATCAGCCCCGAGCATGACTGCCCCCTTTCCCGCCATTCTTCAGCGGACGGCTTCGATCTCGGCCCTGCCAAGGGCCGAG